>JASHTE010000208.1 GCA_030040695.1 Vulcanimicrobiota bacterium
CGCGTAGCGCACAGCCGACGGCCCCATGTCAACGCCTCGCCGGCTTGCGCCTAAGTCCATGGGTACACCAACGATGTCGACGCGCATCACAACCCTTCGACGGCGTGCGACGGCCACACGCGCTTGATCATTCTCACCACGATTGCCGCTCCCCAGCGTAGCGGTGCTCGCATCACGTTCCATCCTCCTCCGAGATACCCATCATCGAGGTCGAGCATGAAGAGAAAGAGCGCGTGACGGCGCGGAAGTGCATCGCTCCACTGCCGGGCTGCGTGCACACCTTCGGGCGAGCGAGCTTGAAGCGCCGCGAGAACGTCCTCGTCGGCTGGCGCGTCGCGGACGATGCGAGCGAACTCTCTGTGCCCAATTCCGAGCGCGTGTAAAAGCCTACGATCCATCGGGCTCTGCCCGAAGAAATAGTCACCGAGGTCGCCCGCCAGTGCGGCGCGCGTCTTATCGATGAGCCTCGGTAGCCAGCGAATCTGACCGAGCGACTCGCTCCAGCGCCGCGGTGGCTTCTCGCGTAGATCGGGAACGCTCATGCGGCGCGCTTACTCGCCTCCTTCCGATTCTCCCGCAGGCATCCGACCCGCTGCGACGTACCTTCCGCCCAAGAATGCAGTCCATCGTGCGGGCGGCCTTTGCAGTCGTCGCTGCAGCGCTCGTCCTCTGCGGATGCGCGTGGCACCATCGTGGCCCAAAGCCCGGACAGCTTACCCTCGGCATGGTGACCGACGTCGGCGGTCTCGGCGATCATTCGTTCAACGACTCCGCATATCGTGGACTTCTCACGTCGCAGGCGCAGCTCGGCGCGTACATTCAAGTGCTGCAATCGCGATCGGCGGCAGATTATCAGCCAAACCTGAGCGCGCTTTCGAATCTGCGCTTCGACATGATCTACGCCATTGGATTTCTGATGAGCAACGATCTCAACCAAGTTGCCGAGGCGAATCCGACACAGCAGTATGCGATCATCGACGCGGTCGTCGATCAGCCGAACGTCGTTTCCATAACGTTTAAGGAAGAGGACGGCTCGTTCTTGGCAGGCGCACTCGCGGCAATGATGAGCACGACACACCACATCGCGTTCCTCGGTGGACAGGACATTCCGCTTCTCGAGAAGTTCGAGGCCGGATTCGTCGCAGGCGCGCGCGAGGTTTCGCCGACGACGCGCGTTGACGTGAAGTACGTCGGCAGCTTCGACGACGTCGCAGCCGGAAAGGAGCTGACGGATTTGCTCTTCGACCAAGGCGCAGACATTGTCTATTCTGCCGCCGGCAAGGCAACGCTCGGATCGATCGACTCCGTGAAGTCGCGCAACGGCGATTACGTCATCGGCGTCGATTCCGATCAAGACGGATTGCTTCCCGGAAAAGTGCTGACGTCGATGGTCAAGAAAGTGTACGTTGCCGTCTTCGACATCGCCAAGGCGATCAAGGATGGACATCCGCTGCATGGGCACATCGTACTCGGCCTCAAGGAGCATGCCATCGGCCTGACTGATTTCCGTTACACGAAGAACGCCATCGGACCGGCGCGCCTTGCGCGCTTAGCCGTTATCGAGAAAGCCGTCGAAGACGGACGCATCACGCCGCCGTACACGCGCGCAGGCGAAGCGGCATTCAAACCGGTGCCCTTGCCATGAACGAAGCGCTCGTCGTCCGCGGGGTTCGCAAGGCATTTCCCGGTGTCGTTGCGGTCGACGGTGTCGATCTGACGCTCTATGGCGGAGAAGTGCACGCGCTCGTCGGTGAAAACGGCGCTGGAAAATCCACGCTCGCCGCGATCGCATTCGGCGAGCTCAAACCTGATGCCGGAAGCATCGAAGCGCATGGTACCGTCGGTCTCGTGCATCAACATTTCGAGCTCGTCGGAAGATTGAGCGTGTGGCAGAACGTGTTGCTTGGGCGCGAGCCACGCAAGGGTATGCGTGTCGACGACGACGCCGCGCGTGCGCGCGTTCGCGAGCTCGCGACGAGGAACAATCTCGGGATCGATCCCGATGCGTTCGTCGAAGATCTGCCGATCGGCATCCAGCAGCGTGTCGAGCTGTTGCGCGAGCTCGAGCGAGAGCCTGCGGTTCTGCTCCTCGACGAGCCGACGGCGGCGCTTGCGCCCGCCGAAATCGAAGGTTTTTTCGCAACCATCACCGCGCTCGCCAAGCGAGGCACAGCCGTGCTGATCGTCACGCACAAGCTCCAGGAAGTGATTTCCTACAGCGTGCGCGTCACGGTCATGCGGCACGGTCGAATGGTCGCGGCAATGAAGACGAGCGAAACGAATGTCGACGAGATCGCGCGCGCGATGGTCGGCGGTGAGCTTCCAACCGTTGCGCAGCGTGAAGCGACCAGACTACAGCCATGCGTTTCCGTGCGCGAGCTGCGCGCGGGAAGCACCGAGTCCGGCATCGACGGCATTACGCTCGAGGTGCGCAGCGGCGAAATCGTCGGCATCGCGGGCGTCGAAGGAAACGGACAGACCGCGCTCGCCGATGCGATTGCCGGCGTGCTTCCGTATCGTGGGACGCTGAC
>JASHTE010000209.1 GCA_030040695.1 Vulcanimicrobiota bacterium
CTCATCGGCGTGCTGCGCCCAAGCGAAGGCGGAGATCGGGCTCAAGTCGAGCTCGCCGCTAAGGAGCGTTGCGTTGAGGCGCGCAGGCACATCGGCGTGGAGTGTACCGGGATACGGAATTGCGCCCGCATCGAAGGCCGCATAGACGGGGAGGTCATTGGTATATTGAATCCTGCCGCTACGTAGCATTGTCATCCGAGCGTAGCTACCGCACGTGTCATCCTGAGCGTAGTGAGCGGAGTCGAAGGACGAGGTACCGACACTAGGCATAAGCTGTCGCCTTCTCGGGCGCCCAGTCCCAGGCGAACTCGTCGTACGTCGTATTGCGGCGCACGGGGATGTATCCGGCACCTTCGATCAAGCGGCGAAACTCGCGATCGTCGACGTACTGTCCCGAGCGCGTCCCCGCGGCGTGATAGATCATCTCCTCGTCGGTCGAGCCGTGGGTCCCGTCCATGTCGTCGGCCCCGAACTGCAGCGCGACTTGGCAAACCTTCAGGCCTTGAATCATCCAGTAGGCTTTTATGTGATCGAAGTTGTCGAGCATCAGGCGCGCGACGGCGAACGTGCGAACGTCGTCCAATCCGCTCGTCCAACCGCAATCGTTGAGCTCATTGCCGTCGGGATGGAATGCGAGCGGGATGAACGCGTTGTAGCCGGGTGACCGTTCTTGCGAGACGCGTAAGCGCATGAAGTGATCGACGCGATCTTCGAGCGACTCAATCTGTCCGTAGAGCATCGTCGCGTTGCTCGCGATACCCTGGCGATGGAGCTCCTCATGGATGGTGAGCCAGTTCTCACTCGTTACCTTGTTTGGGCAGATCTTCGCGCGCGTCTCCTCGGCAAAAATCTCGGCGCCGCCGCCGTTGACGTTGTCGAGCCCCGCCTCTTTCAACTTCGCGATGAGCTCGGGATATGAGAGACGGTGACGCCGCGCCATGTAGTCGAGCTCGGCGGCGGTGAAGAGCGAGAGCTGCACGTGCGGTGCCGCGCTCTTGAAGCGGCGCATGAGCGGCAGCCAGTAGTCGAGCGAGAGCTGACGCGGGTCGTGGCCGCCAACGATGTGGATCTGATTGAAGTTCGTCCCGGTCTCGAATGCTTTGTCATACACCTGATCGGCAGTCATGCGAACGACGCGCTCCCGCTCCTTGAACTCGTCGGCGGCGAAGGAGCAGAACTTGCAGCCTGCATAGCAGACGTTCGTCGAGTTGATATAGCGGTTGAGAACGTAGAAGACTTTCTTGCCGCTCTTGAGCTCCTTGCGCTTACGCGCCAGGCGGCCGAGGCCGTGGAGGTCGGGCGTGCGATAGAGCGCGAGGCCGTCGTCGATCGAGAGCGCCGCGCCCGCGTCGAGCTTTGCCTCGACTTCGGAGAGCGCTGGGTCGACGAAACGCGTCATGCGCGCTCCTTCCGCGCCTCCCCGGTGATTCCCGGCCATACCGCGGCTCCGGCTCCGAGCAGCGCGGCGCCAAGGAGCGCGCCGCCTGCGACATCGGTCGCGTAATGCGCTCCGAGTGCGAGGCGCGACCAGCAGAGCGCGAGCGCAAGGGCGGCGACGAGCGCCGCGGCGGCGCGGCGCGAACGCGACGCGGCGTCCGCCCACAATAGCCACGCCCAAAGCGCGAAGAAGGCAACCGCAATCGCCGCGTGCGAGCTCGGGTACGAGAACGAGCGCTCGTGGTAGATCACCCAGTCGAGGCGACGCGGCCGTGCGAAGAGGTGCTGGAAGAAATCGGCGACGCGCCACGCAAGCAACAACATGACGAGGCTAAAGATGATCCGCGCTCGCCACTTGCGCCAGAGAACCGCCGCGACTGCCAACGCGAGTGCAAGCGACGCGAGCACGTATGCCCGGCAGATTTGCGTTACCCACCATGCAACGATCGCGCCATGTCCCACAATCGCGCGATCGAATGCCCAGATCGCGGAGGGTTCACCGTAACGATGAACGGTGATCCCAAGCAAAATGAACGCGGCAAAGCAGCATGCCGCGATAAGCACGAGCGCTACCCTTGTCAGATACAGTCCCTTGGGAAGCTTTGATTTAGTTCAGGCCTAGGAGCCGAGTGGGCGAAGTTTACTATGGTAAATGAGCCCCGAGGCGACAACGGCATGGGCTAAATCGGAGCTTCCCTAGGACTCGACGGCGAAGAGGTCTTGCTGTCCATCATCACCCTTTCCCACGCGCGTCGCGAGCTGCTCGATCTCGGCGTAGCCCATCACGATCTTACGCGGCTTCGTGCCTTCGTGCGGCCCGACCACGCCGAGGTCTTCGAGCTGCTTCATGATCCGCACGGCACGTGGATGACCGATCGAGAGCTGCGACTGGAGCTGCGCGGTCGACGCGTACTGCGTCTCGATGATGAAGCGCCCCGCGTCGTACCAGTAGGGGTCGAGATCTCTACGCGCCTTCTCGTCGTCGTCGCTCAGCGGTACGACATCGACGTCCACGAGGTTCTCGGGCCGCCCCTGACGCGCCCAGAAATCGACGAGGCGGTGAATCTCGCCGCCGGTGATGAGCGCGCCCTGTGCTCGAATCGGCTTCGGCGCGTCGATCGGAAGGTACAGCATGTCGCCCCGCCCGAGGAGACGCTCCGCGCCGTTCATGTCGAGGATGACGCGCGAGTCGACTTGCGAGCTGACGGCAAAGGCGATGCGGGAAGGAATGTTAGCCTTGATCAAGCCCGTGATGACGTCCGACGATGGGCGCTGGGTTGCAACGATCAGGTGAATGCCGGTTGCGCGCGCGAGTTGCGCGAGGCGCATGATCGTCGTTTCAACCTTCGCCGGAGCGATGAGCATGAGGTCGGCGAGCTCGTCGATGACGATGACGACGTACGGCAGCTTCTCGTCAGGAAACTTCGCATTGTACTCTTCGATCTTCCGCACGCTCGCCTTCGCGAAACGCTCGTACCGCGTCTCCATCTCCTTGATCATTTCGAGCAGCGCGCCGGCCGCGAGACGCGGATCGGTGATGACCTCTTTGATGAGGTGCGGAATGCCGTCGTAGACGGGAAGCTCGACGCGCTTGGGGTCGATGAGGAGCATTTGCACTTGATCGGGCGTCGCACTGACGAGCAGCGAGGCAATGATCCCGTTCAAGCAGACGGATTTGCCCGCGCCCGTCGCGCCGGCGACGAGCATGTGCGGCATCTTCGCGAGGTCGCCGAAGACCGGGCGGCCGGTGATGTCCTTTCCGAGTGCCATCCAGAGCGGTGGTACCTGTCCGCGATTCGGCAGCGCGTCGAGGATCTCGCGAATCGTCACGACCGAAACCGTTTGATTGGGAACCTCGATGCCGACCGCGGATTTTCCCGGAATCGGTGCCTCGATGCGAACCGACGTTGCCGCAAGCGCCAGGGCGATGTCGTCGGCGAGCGCGGCGATGCGCGAGATCTTCACGCCGCGCTCGGGGCGTAGCTCGTAGCGCGTCACCGACGGGCCGCGCTCCGAGTGCACGACCTTCGCTCCGACGCCGAACGAGGCGAGCGTGTCTTCGAGCAGGTGCGCGCGATCGGCGTCGTCGGCTGCCCGTGCGGGCGGCGCGTCAAAAATCGAGAGATCGGGCAGATGGTACGTGCGATCGCCGGAAGCAGACCCTTCGTACTCGCCGACGATCACTTCGACGGCCTGCGACGCTACCGGCTTGCGTGGCGGAACGTATCGTTGCAACGGTGCCGGCGCCTCGGGCGCGACCGTCGGCGTCGGCGTTGGTCTCTCCGCGACGACCTCGCTCACGGCCGAATCGTCGAACGCCTCCGTCTTCCCCGTTGTCACCGGTGTGCGCAGGCGCTCTGGCAGCGAGAACGCTTCGCGCAGGCTCGTGTGCCCTTCCGGCAAGCTGAGCTTCGGGATCTGCGGCAGTTTCGGCAACCGCAGACTCTTGACACGAGCGGCGAAGAGCACGAACAAGCCGATGATCTTCTTGAGTGAGACGTTCGTGACATAGAGCGTCAACGCAATCGCGATGACCGCGAGCACGATCCACGCGCCGATTGTGCCCACGAGGTCGCGCAATGCGCTCCAGATCGTCGCGCCGATCTGGCCGCCGCCGCGCAGACCGTGCGA
>JASHTE010000001.1 GCA_030040695.1 Vulcanimicrobiota bacterium
TCGAGGAGGAGCAACGCAGCAACCATGCTGCGCGTCCGAGGCACGTTCGTCGCGAGCACCGCGCCGAATGTGCAGAGCGTCAGCAGGACGAGCAGCCAATGCGAGAGATATGTCGCCCCGAAATGGAGGTTGGCAACGAACGGGTGCGTCAGCCACCGCCACGTCCACGACTCGCTGCGCCCAGCGACAGCAAGCACGACGAGGATCGCGCTGACGATCGCTCCGGAGCCTTTCGAGAGGCGCACGTCGTCGCGCGGAGCGAGAAAGAGAAGCGTCCCAGCGACGAGCGGAAGCAGGATGATGACGAGCGCGAGCATCAGTGCCCCGCTCCGGTAAACAAGTAGTAGACGAGGAAGCAGCCGACGCCGATCGCGATGAGAAAGGCGTACGCTCGTACGAGCCCGGACTGCAGCTCGCGAACGAGCGAGCCGAGGCCTTGCGCCGAAGCGGCGCTCTCGCGCACTGCCGCGTCGATGACGTGCGGGTCGATGACCCTCCCGAAGAGCGCGCCGAGAAAGCGCGCGCCCTTCACGAAGACGAGGTTGATGAGCGCATCGACGTAGTAGGCGTTCACGAGTACTTTCGGCATGTGCTCCGACTCCGCGCGCAGACGTGCCACCGCGTTCACGCGCGCCGATTGCGTCGCGTACCGCAGCGCGGCGACCGCAATGCCGAGCGCAATGACGCAGAGCGTGACGATCGTCGTCACCGACTCTGAGATCGCCGGCGGCGGCGTGAGCGCTGCGGAGAACTGTTCGGCGAAGAAGCGCGACCACGGCGAGGGAGAGCGCTCACTGCCGAAGAGCAGCCAGCCCGCGAGCGTCGTCGGAACGATCAACACAGCGACGGGCAGCCCCATGAGCCACGCCGCCGGACGGTGCTCGGGCTCGTGCGACGTCGTATCATTCGCTGCCGCTTCTCGCGCGATGCCGAGCCGTGCAGGGTCGACGTTCCCGCGATACTCACCGAGAAACGTGATGAAGAGCAGCCGGAACATATAGTAGGCGGTAATGCCCGCAGTCGCGATACCGACGGCGTACATCCACGGATGGCCGTGCGCGAGCGCGCCGCCGATGATCTGGTCTTTGCTGAAGAAACCACTGAACCCCGGTATGCCGCTGATGGCGAGCACGCCGGTAAGCATCGCCCAAAAGGCGAGCGGCATGCGTTTTGCGAGCCCGCCCATCAGGCGCACGTCTTGCTCGTTGCTCAGTGCATGAATGATGAGGCCGGATGCGAGGAACAGCTGTGCCTTGAAGAATGCGTGCGTAAAGAAGTGCGCGATGCCGCCCTCGTAGGCCCCGACTCCGACGCCCATGATCATGTACCCGATCTGAGACATCGTCGAGTAGGCGAGAATGCGTTTGATGTCCCATTGCGCCGCGCCGAGGATCGCCGCGGCGATCGCCGTGAGGGCGCCGATCGTTCCCACCAGCATCTGTGCCGAGGCGCTCTGGTCCCAGAGCGGCGCGCAACGCGCGACGAGATAGACACCGGCGGTCACCATCGTCGCAGCGTGGATGAGCGCGGAGACCGGCGTCGGGCCCTCCATCGCATCGGGAAGCCACGTATGCAGCGGCACTTGCGCCGACTTTGCGGCTGCGCCGATGAAGAGCGAGAAGCAGATCGCGTAGAGGAGCGCCGGGCTGAAGCTCGACGCCGCGGAGAATGTGTCGCTGAAGCTGATCGAGTGAACGTTCGCCACGATCAGGAAGATCGCGAACATCATCCCTACGTCGCCGACCACGTTGATGACGAAGGCCTTCTGCGCCGCTGCGACCGCAGAGCGGCGTTCGAACCAGAAGCCGATGAGGAAATACGACGCGAGGCCGACGAGCCCCCAACCGACGAGCAGCCCAACCCAGTTGTCCGAGAGCACGAGCAGCAACATCGCGAAGATGAAAAAGTTCATGTAGGCGAAAAAACGCGCAAACGCGCCGTCGCCGTCCATGTATCCAATCGAGTACAGGTGGATGAGGAAGCCGACGCCCGTGATGATGAGCGCCCACAGCAGCGAGAGGCGGTCGAGCGTGAGGCCGAAGTCGAATCCCGGCATCCACGAGAAGAGTGCGACGTGCCCGCTCCCACTGAGCGCGACGAGCACGAACGAGACACCCACTGCAAGGGTGGCAAGCCAACCCGCGCCGTTGCGCAACGCCGGACCGAACGCCCAGCAGAGCACGGCACCGGCCAGTGGAACGAGGAGCGCGAGCAGCAGCATCATCCGCGCAGTGCGCTCGCTTGGTCGACGTCGACGCGCTCGGAAGCCCGAAACGCGACAACGACAATGGCCAGTCCGATCGCCGCTTCCGCCGCGGCGACGGTAATGACGAGGAAGGCGAAGATATGGCCGGCGTTATTGAGCCAGGCGCGCGCGTAGGCGACGAAGAGCAGGTTCGCCGCATTGAACATCAGCTCGATCGACATGAGCATCACGAGCGGGTTGCGTCGCACGATGACGCCGCAGACACCGATGAGGAACATGAGCGCGGAGAGCACCGTGTAGTCGGCAAGCGGGGCGGGCAGCAGGTGCACGAGCGTCAATCTCCTTCCCGCGCGATCGCCTCGCGCATCTCCTTACGCACCTCTTCCGCCTGCGTGCGCGTTGCGACGTACGGCGTCTCATCGCCGGCAAGCATGATGACGCTGATCACCGCGACCATGAGGACGAGCGCCGTAATCTCGAAGGGTAAGAGATACACCGTGAAGAGCGCTTTGCCGAAGTCGCCGACGCTGCCGAAGACGTTTGCGGCGCCGGCCGGGCCCGCGCTCGCGAGAGCGCTCGATGCCGGGGACGACGCGGCGTGCGAGCTCACCATTCCGGTGACGACGAGCGCGAAGACGATCGAGACCACGACGACCGCGGGAGCGGCGATACGCGGGAGCCTGTTCGGGCCAAGCGAGATCGGGGCGACGCCGCTCGAAAGCAACGCAATGACGAACAGAAAGAGCACCAAGATCGCGCCCGAGTAGACGATGAGCTGGATCATCGCCAGAAACTCCGCCGAGAGCGAGAGAAAGATGACGGCGAGTGCAAAGAAGTTCACGAGGAGGGCGACGACGCTGTACACGGGTTTCGAGGCCGCGATCGTCCAGAGAGCGCTCGCCGCCAAGATGATCGCAGGAACCCAGAAGAGCGCGCTCATT
>JASHTE010000210.1 GCA_030040695.1 Vulcanimicrobiota bacterium
AGCTCGGCGTGCGGCGCCACTCGACCGTTGCGGCCTTTGTAACGGGTCTGGTACTCGCGTACATGCTCATCAGTTCGTGTGCGGCGCTATGCGTGCGTATGACGAGAGCATCCGGAGCGATCTATGCGTTGCTCGCCGCCGGGCTAATGGCCTTTGGCCTGCGATCGCTCCTGCAAGAGGGATCGCACGTCTGCACGCATGCGACCGCGGCACGGCACGCATCACTCGGCTGGGCTTTCTTCAACGGCGGATCGCTTGCGTTCGTTGCATCGCCGTGCTGCACGCCCGTTCTCGTCTCGATTGCAGGCCTCGCTACGAGCGGGACGCTGGCCTTCGCGTTGCCGATCGCGGCACTTTTTGCGATCGGACATGCAGTGCCTCTCGTCGCCGCCGCGACGGGCGCGACGGGCCTCTCCGAGGCGATGCGCTCGGAGGGTTGGGGAGTCGTTCTTTGCGTCATAAATGGAGCCGTTCTGCTCGCGCTCGGCGGATACTATGCGCTTCTGGCCTAAGCTCCAGCCGCACGCGATCGGCCGCGCGAGGCGCTGCGTGCTCGCAGTGCTCGGGGTCGCTGGGGCCGCCACAATTCTGCGCCCCCAGATTTCTTCAGCGCTCGTCGTGCGCGGCGACGAGATGTTGTACATGGCGAGAACCGCGCGCGCTCTTGTCTTGTACCATCGCGCTTTGTTTTTTGACCCCGATAACGCGGCCGCAGCGGACCGGTATGTGTTCGTGTCAATGACGACGCATCGGCGCACAGCGCTGGAGGATGCAGTTGTTCTGGCAACGTCGTTCCTGAGGCGGCACAACGGGAACGCAACGATCCTGATGGATCGAGCGCTCTGTAATCGTTCCCTTGGCCGGCAGCGCGCTGCCGAGCTCGATTTCGTACGCGCGGACATGGAGCGGAAGAACGCGGCGGCTCTTGTTTTTGCCGGCTACGCCGCATTACGTCTGGGCGACCCGTCAAGAGCGCGCCACTGGTGGCGGATGTCTCTGAACGAGCATCCGGATTACACCCCTGCGGAGAAGGCGCTTCGTCGGCGGTGAACGTCTGCGTGGTCCTGATCGAGGAGGTCGTCGCGATGGCCTTCCTCGGCTGCGTTGCCCAGAGTGCGGCCCGGCAAGCGGGCGTCGCGCTCTATGGGCTCCGCGCCGAGGTTGCCGTGATCGCTCTCGCCACGCTCGGCACGACAGCAGCGGTGCGCCCTTCAGGAGTGATCATGCCGGCGGTCGCAGGCCTTGCCCTGGCGGCTGTCAGCGCCGTTACCGACTTGCAAACCGGCTATGTCTTCGACCGCGTTCTGATAGCGAGTGCGCTGCCGATCCTCATTCTCGGGTTCCTAGCGCGCGACGTTTCCTCACTCGCTGGAGGAGCGTTGATTGGTGGAGGCGTTCCGGCACTTCTCTATACCGTCACGTTCGGGCGAGGTATTGGCCTGGGTGATGTAAAGCTCGGTGCGGTGCTCGGCGCAGCCGCAGGTGCAAACGAGGCGCTCCCTCTGATCGTCATCGCCTTCATCGCCGGCGGCGCGGTTGCGACCATCTTGCTTTTGGCTCGGCGATGTAGCGCAGGGCAACCGCTCCCGTTAGCGCCGTTCCTCGCCATCGGGACAGACGTCTGCTTTTTGAGCGGCGGGCTGCGATGAAGACCTTGCTTCCGCTCGGCGTCGATCTCGGCACGACGCGCGTCCGAGTGGCACTTGCCGAGCGGCTTCCCGTGAAGGGATTGCGCCTGCGTGCGGTTGTGTCGCGAGAGCTCGGCGATGTCGATCACGATGCCCAGGACGAGGACCTCATGGCGACGATCGTCGAGGACCTCGTGGGCGAGCTCGAGGTGACGCGACGCTCGTGCGTCACCGCTATCGGTGTCCCCCACGCGAGGTTGGAAGCACTGCGCTTTCCTAGAATGACACGCACCGAGCGCAGAAACGCGGCCCGCTTCGAACTGGAGGGGGAAACGAAGGAGAACGAACGCGTTAGAATACGAATCCATCCAGTGGATCGCGCAACGCAACTGTTCGCTGTTGGTGCAGTCGACGCGTCGGCCCTGAAGTATCGCATTGCCGTGCTTCAGAGAGCAGGGCTGCGTGTTGTTGGCGTCGATCATGACGCCTGCTCACTCGGCCGCCTTCTACCAGACTACGATACGCTCGTCGACGTCGGCTCCGACCGAATGCGGTTGCACCTCTTCTCGGAGAGCGTACCCGTGACGCGCACGGTAGAGAGCGCAGGATCGGACGTTACGCAGGCGATCGCCGCCGAGCTTGCGATCGACACTCGCAGCGCGGAACGGCGAAAGCGTATCCTCGGTGTTGCTGGTGCGGGCGAAGCAGCGCGCGATGCACTCATACGGGCGCTGTGCGCCGTTGTCGAGCAGATGCGCGGGCGCGGCACTCGTATCACGCGCCTGGGCTTGCTGGGTAACGGAGCACGCCTGCCGGGTTTCGCGGAAGGCATCGCGGAGCGTCTACGTGTACCGGTGGAGCTACCGATCGCCGACCTCTTGCGAACGGCGGACGTCTCGAGCGAAGTGTTGCGGACCGCATCCCCGGATTGGACACTTGCCGCCGCTCTCTCCACATGGAGTTCCACGGCATGACGTGCGTGAAGTTCGACTACCTTCGAG
>JASHTE010000211.1 GCA_030040695.1 Vulcanimicrobiota bacterium
GTCGCCGCAATGGAGCCGCTATGACCGCGCTGCGCGCCATCATCGTCATCGGCGCCTCGGCGTTCTTCCTCCTCGTCGCGGGTCCGCCGATGTTCGAAAACCCGCCTTGGCCGTACACCGGTGTGCACTACGAAAGCGCGACGTTTCTCCAGAAGAACGTTACGGTTCGCGTCGACACTGGGTCGCCCGCTTATCGCGCCGGGTTGCGCAGCGGCGACGTCGTGGGCTGCCTCTCGCTGAGAGACTTCCAAGTTCTCTTCCCGTTCTTTACAAAGGTCCTGCCGTACACCGGCAATCCGGTGAACGCATGCGTGCGCCATGCCAGCGGCCAATGGCGTTACATCACGTTCGTTCCCGAACGCATGCCGTCGCCCGGACTCTTCTACAACACGCCGCTGCTCGCCGCGCTACGCATCGCTGTCTACGCTGCGTTCTTGCTCGTTGGGTGCGCGCTCGTCTTGGCTCGTCCGAGCGTCATGACATGGCTCTTTTTCGGCTACTGCCTCGCGAGCATGCCCGATGCAGCCTCGCAGGGGATGTGGATCACTCTTCCGCTTCCGGTCTACACGCTCGTCACCGCGGTAACGGCTGGTTGGATCATGCTCGGCGCCCCGATCTTGGCGCTCTTCGCACTCACGGTTCCGGCCGATGTGCCGCCTCCCGGATGGAGGCGCGTTTTTTTTCGCATCATCGCCGCCGTCGCTGCACTCATCGCAGCATCGATCGTTGCGTCGCCCGCTACGAGCTTGCTGGGCATCCTCCAAACGAACGGGGACGAAGCGTTTACCGTGATAACGATCGCAATCGTTATCGTGCGGCTTCTGACGATGGAGCAGGAGGAGCGCGCGAGGTTCGGGTGGGCCGCCTTTGCCATCATCTTCGGCGTCGTCGTGAACGACGTTCGCAACGTCCTCCCCAACGGCGGCATCAGCAACGCCGCCGGCTATCTCACCATCGTCATGCCGCTCGCGCTCATGTACGCGATCTTGCGCCGGCACGTCATCGACGTGCGCTTCGTGCTAAGCCGCACGGTCGTGTACGGCGTCGTCACGACACTCGTCGTCGTCGTGATCGGCCTCGTCGACTGGGCGACGAGCGCCTATCTCTCGCAGGCGCGAGCCGCACTTGCGATCGACGCAGCGGTGACGATCGCGGTCGGCTTGGCGCTGCATCGCAGCTACCGCTGGATCGAACGGACAGTGGACGTGCTTCTGTTCCGCGGAAAGCATGAAGCGCAAGCGTACCTGCGCCGTGCGGCGCGAGCGGTGTTGCGCGCTCGAGACGAGCGCACGGTCGATGCGGCGCTTGTGAACGACCCCGTCGAGAAACTCGACCTCACGATGGCGGCGCTCTTCCGCAGTAACGGGCGTGAGTTTACGGCCGTGTCGCAGATGGGATGGGACGGCGCCTTCACTGTGACGCTACCCTCCGGGTGCGAGCTTGCGCGCTTCCTCGAGGCCGAGCGCTCCCGCGTGATCATCGCTGATCTTCGAAAGCATGTCACGGCTGAGTTTGTCGACGCTGGAGCGTCGCCTGCGGTTGCGATCCCAATCTTTCGCGGCGACGAGCTCCTTGCGTTCGCGCTCTACGGATATCACCGGGACGGTACGCGGCTCGATCCCGACGAGCTCGATGCGCTCGAACGCCTCTGCGAAGCGGCGGCGCAGGCATACGTCATGCTCGAGCTCAAACGGTATACCGTGCCTACCGCGACGCTGAGTCCGGCACTGGAGAGCCGATGAGCGCACTTCGTGCAATAGTCGTCATCGGATTCTCCGCGCTGCTCGTCGCGCTCGCGGGGCCGCCGATGTTCGTCAACCCACCTTGGCCGTACAGCGGCGTTCACCAGCAGAACGTACCGATAGGCACACGTATCACCGTGAGCGTCGATCGCGGCTCTCCTGCCTATCGCGCAGGCCTTCGCACCGGTGATGAACTGGGCTGCCTCTCCTTTCGTGGCGTCGAGCGACTTTTCGACGCATACGCGCCGCAGCTGCTCTACACGCCCGATCCCATTTCCCTGTGCGCACTGCGGCACGGTGCTTGGCACACCATTACGTTCGTGCCGAAGCCAATGCCGCCGCCGGGACTCGAGTACGGTTCGCTCTGGGTGGCGGCGCTACGCCTCGCCGTTTTCCTCGCCTTCCTCTTCGTAGGATGCGCCCTCGTCATCGCTCGACCGAGTCTTATGACGTGGCTGCTCTTCATCTACTGCTGCGCGAATCTGCCGTGGGCTGCAGCCCAAGGGATGCTCCTCTGGATGCCGGCACCTCTGTACGTCGTCGTCGGGGTATTGATCGGTCTTTCCGTGACGTTCGTAGGAGCACCAGCCCTTGCGCTCTTCACGCTCGTCGTGCCGGAGGATCGCGTACCGGCAGGATGGCGCGGAAAGGGCTTTTGGCTGGTCGCGGTTGCAGGAGCAGCATACCTCACCCTCTACGATCTGCAACTCATCTTCGCAGGCTCGACAGACTTCGGATCGCTCTTCGCCTGGATCGACGAAGCGTTCACCGCCTTGACAGTGCTTCTCGTCATCGCGCGGCTGGCAACGATGGAACGCAAAGAGCGTGCGCGCTTCGGCTGGGCGGCCTTTGCGATCATGTTCGGGATCGTCTGCAACGTCATCCGCAATGAAGTCCTGAACAACGACATTTCTATTGCCGGCGGCGTTCTCACGGTCGTCATGCCCCTCTGCCTCATGTATGCAATCTTGCGGCGCCACATCATCGACGTGCGTTTCGTCATCAGCCGCGGCGTCGTGTACGGGCTCATTACGACGCTCATTATCGCGGTCATAGGCCTCGTCGACTGGGCGACGAGCGCGTACCTCTCGCAGGTGCGCGTCGCGCTTGCAATCGACGCCGCGGTGACGATCGCGCTCGGCGTCGCGCTCCACCGCAGTTATAACGTCATCGAGCACACCGTCGACTTCTTCCTCTTCCGCAGGAAGCACGAAGCCGAGGCCTACCTGCGGCGCCTCGCGCGGACGCTGCTGCGTGCCGACCGCGAAGAGACCGTCGACCACGCGCTCGCACACGATCCTTACGAGAAGCTCGACCTCACGATGGCCGCGCTCTTTAGGAGCCACGCTTCCCAATACGTGCTTGCCTCGTCGGCCGGCTGGGACGCTCCCGACGCTATCGCGTTCGAGCGCGAGCACGACCTCGTGCGCTTCCTCGCGACCGAGCGCAACCGCGTCGAGGTCCGTGACTTGCGTAAACACGTGACGGCGGAGTTCATCGAGTCGGGGGCGCTGCCCGCAGTCGCAATCCCTATCTTCCGCGGTGACGATCTCTTCGCGTTCGCGCTCTACGGCCTCCATCGCGACGGCACGCAGCTCGATCCCGACGAGCTCGACGTTCTCGAGCGCCTCTGTGAGACGGCGGCACAAGCGTACATGCGCATCGAGAACGTTCGCTATCACGCCCTCCTACAGAGCCCGCTACCTGCATGAGGCGCGCGATCCTCGGTTGGTCTTGCGCCGCGTTCGCGGCCGTCATGCTCGTGCTCGCGTGGGGCGAAGCCTTCTCGTCGCTCGCCCATAGCTCGTTCGGCATCAGCGCCGGATTATTGGAACCGGACGCCTCGGGAAAGAACGCGATCATCACGCGCGTCCTTCCGCACTCCCCCGCTGCGGCGGCCTCTCTGCGGGCGGGAGACGTCATCGATCTCTCCGCGCTCTCGCTCTCCGATCGCTACCGTCTGATCGCCGGAGTGAGCCCCGCGGGGAGGGCGATCGATCTCACCGTGCAGCACCATCGCACGACGCGAACCGTAACGCTTCGTCCTGAGTTCATCGCCCAGGCAGTCGGATACGACGTTTC
>JASHTE010000212.1 GCA_030040695.1 Vulcanimicrobiota bacterium
GCGACGTATTGCCATGGGTTCACAAATGGCAGACTGATCTTCATCCGCGCGGCGACGGCAGCCGCTTCTTCTGCCAACGCCTCGGCGAGATGGGCTGCATTCGGGTCCTTCAGGATCTCGCCCGCTTCACAGTCGAGGATGGCGGAAAGCGCATTGATCGCACAGTTCGCAACGAGCTTTCCCCAGAGATGCGGGCGAATGTCGTATGCAACAGCAGCCTGCAGCCCGCTGTGTCCGAGGAGCTCGACGATCATGCGCGAGGTCGCAGGTGAGGCGGAGCCGACGATCGTGCTGCCCCTCCCCGAAGTATGAACGCGCCCCGGCGCGGTCGTCACGGCCGATTCCGTCGTGATGCCGAGGATCACGGGGACCGCGCCGCCGAGGGCGGTCCGTATCGCGTCTTCATTGCCGACGCCGTTCTGGAACGAGACGATCGGCGTCACAGGATCGAGCTCGCCCGCGAAGGGCCGCAACGCGCGTAGCGTGTCGACCGCCTTCACGAAGAGAAAGAGCACCTGCGAGTCGTACAGATCCTTCGGACCGCGCGCGATGCCGACGCGGCGCGGCGGCTCATCGTTGACGGCGAGCCCTTTCTGCTCCACTGCTGAAAGCGTCTGCGCGTTCGCGTCGAGCATCGTCACATCGCACGTTCCCGCGAGATGATAGCCGAAGAGCGTCCCCATTGCTCCCGCCCCGATGATACCAACCTTCATCTCAGGGCCTAATAGTGAAAGAGAACGCCGTACTCGCTGCGGCGCTGCGCCTGGTTTAACGCGCGTTCACCGAAATATACTTGCGCCCACGGAGCCACGCGAACGTTTCCGTACAGGTCGAGGGCGGGATGGCTCGGGTCGTAGAGCCAGGCGGAGACTCCGTTGCCGCTCGCGTTGTACGAGCCGAGGACCCCGAGGCGCGAGTACAGCAGTCCACCGCCCACGCTGAAGTTCGGCGTGAAGTTGCGCAGCGCGGCGAGGTTGAGGCTCGTGTAGCCGGCAGCTTCGTTTGCGCCGAGCATCAAGCTCGTCGAGGCGTGGGGCAGGAAGACTGCGTTGAGATCCGTCTCTAGACCGTTCTGCGGCGGATAGAGCGGTGAGCAGCAGGTATGCTCCGTCTCCAGGTATCCGACGCGCAGCTGCAGCTCGATGAGGTCGTGCGCAAGGCTCGCGAGCGAGCCTCCGAGCAGAAATCGCATGCCGCTGCTCAACGGCTGCGAAGACGGCTGCGAAGATGGTGTCTCCGGCGGCGGCGTGACGTCGATGTCCACGCCGTTCACGTGGCTCTTCCCTCCGAGACGCCCGAGGAGGGACGCCGCGCGCTGCATCGTCGCGTCGAGATTCGCGATGGTATCGCGTATCTGCGCCTGCGTCCTCGGGTCGCTCGTCACCGTTCGCAGATCCGATGCCGCCTCTGCCAGTGTTTTCGTCGCCAGCGCAATGTTCTCGGTTGTTGCGATGACGTCGGCGTGCAGACGAGGATCCGTGGCGAGGCTCTCCACTGAAGCCATCGAGGCGCGAAGCTCTACGGAGGCCGCGCTCAGTTGGGTCATCATCGCGTTCAGTTTCGGTGCGTCGAGCGATGCCGTCGAGTTCAGTGTCGCTGCCATCGCGGCGATGTTCTGCCCAGCCTCACCCAGCGATCCGCGCAGCGACACCGTCATTCCGTTCACGTTGCCGAGCACATCCTGCAACTCCGCCAAGAGCCGCGGTTCGCGCTGCTCGAGCACGGCGAGAATCGTGTCGAGACGACGAATCTCGCCCTGACCTTGCTGGAGCAGGTCTTGCACCGTTGCCACGTTCTCGCCGTGCGGTTGCTGTGTAACCGGCACCACGCCCGGAGGAAACGTCGCGTACGGGAGCGGCGCACCGCGCGGTGGTATGATGAGGAGCGACGACAATCCCGTGAGCGGCGCCTGAATCAAGAAGCGCGAACGACGCGGAATGCCGATGTCGCGCCTGATCGCAAGCACGACGTCGACGCTGCCGTCGGGCAGGAGATCGATCCGCGCTACCGAGCCCACCTGCACGCCGCTGAAGAGCACCCCCGCGCCGCTTTGCAATCCGGCAGCAGAGTCGAAGTGCACCGCAAACTCATATCCCGACCGCGACGACAGGTTCTCGAGTACGTAGAAGATGCCGAACAGCAGTAGGAGCGCGACGATCGTAAAGAGCCCAACCTGAGCTTGCTTACTCACGCTCCTCTACTACCCTCATTAGGCAAAGATTCCCCTATCAAATTGGGATGGGGCCCACGTCGGAGCCCGCGAGGAACTGCTGCACGATCGGATTCTCCGAGCGGCGCACTTCGTCGCATGGTCCGTACGCGATGATCGCCCCTTCGAAGAGCATCGCCATGTAGTCCGCCATCTCGTAAATCGAAGGCAGATCGTGCGATGTGACGACCGCAGTGCCTCCGAAGCGTTCGCGCAGCCGCAATATCATGTTCGTGATGAGGTGTACGGATATCGGATCGAGGCCTGTCGTCGGCTCATCGTAGAGAACGAGCGTCGGTTGCGTGACGATGGCCCGCGCAAACCCGGCCCGCTTCAGCATGCCTCCCGAGAGCTCGGCTGGAAGATTGTTCGCGGCGTGCGAGAGTCCGACGGCGTCGAGCGCAGCGTGCACGCGTTGTTGAATCTCTCGCTCGCTCATCGTCGTGTTCTCGCGCAGCGGCAGGGCGACGTTCTCGCCGAGCGTCAGGCTGTCCAGGAGCGCCGCGAACTGAAAGGCGAGGCTGATCGAGCGGCGTACGTCGTTGATCTCGCGCTCGTTGAGTGTCGAGAGATCGCGCTCCTCCACGTACACGTGCCCGCTCGTCGGCATGAGTAATCCATCGAGCAGGCGCAGGATCGTGGTCTTTCCCGCACCCGAGACACCGATGATGCACGTAATCGCACCTTCGACGACCGGCAGGTTACAGTTCCGCAGAATCGTGTGCTCGCCGAAGGAGAGACTGACATTCTCGATCCGCGCAACAAGCGCGTCAGCCATTTGCACCGTAGAGCAGGAACGAGAGCATGAAGTTCGCCACGAAGATGAGGATCATCGAGATGACGACGGCCCCAGTCGTTGCCTTCCCGACGCCGGCCGCACCGCCGCGCGTGCGCAGTCCCTGGAAGGCGCCGACGAGGACGATGATGACCGCGAAGACGACCGTCTTGAACAGCCCCTTGACGAGATCTTCCATCGTGATGCCCAAGCGCGCCGAACTGATGAAGTCCGAATAGCTGATGTGCGCGTACAGGTGCGCGAACCCCATCCCGCCGACCATCGAGATGACGTCCGCGAAGATCGTCAGCATCGGAAGCATCACCATGAGTGCGAGCAAGCGCGGAACGACGAGGTATCGCGCGGGCTCGACTCCCATCGAGCGCAATGCCTCGATTTGCTCCGTTACGACCATCGAACCGATCTCCGCGGTGATCGCCGACCCGGCACGGCCGGCGACGACGATGCCCGTCAGGAGCGGACCCAGTTCCCGCCCGGACGCGTACGCCACGGCCGTTCCTACATAGCTCGCAAAACCGTACTGCACGGCCTGCATCGCAGACTCGAGCGAGATCACTGCGCCGGTGCAGAATGACGTCAGGACGACGATGATCAACGACTGATAGCCGAGGAGATACGCCTGTGAAATCGTCTCCGCAATGCGAATTCGCAATTGTGCAATGAAGGCCGTCGCGCTTCCACCGAGCTGCGCCAGGCCGCCCGCATACTCGAAAAAGGCCTGCGTCCGCTCGCCGATTCGCTCGAGAACGCTCATAGCGGTAGGCGCTCCTCGATCGTGTCCAGCTGCGCCAGCACCGCGCGTGTCGCCTCGATCCGCTTCGTCGCCACCCCACGCTCAGCGGTCAGGTTGAAGAGCACCTGATTCGCCTGCTCCAGCCGGCGATCGACGTCGCGTAGCTGCGCGCGCGCCTCGCGCTCGAAGCCACCGAAGTAGCGGCGCACCGCATCCAGATAGGTGACACGTTGGCGCTCATCGAGCGTGCCATCTTTGAGCGCCTGCGCAACCGCGTCTTGCGCTTGGCGCATCGTACGGTCGGTGATGTGAAAAGCGCCCACCCGTTCGACGAGCGCGGAGAATCGGTCGTCAGGCATGGGTCGCAATCGGGAAACCGCAGCTCTCGAGCGCGCTGCGTTGCGCCGCGAATAACGTCGTCAGACCGCCTTGCGCCAGCGAGAGGAGCGTATCGAGATCGTTGCGATCGAACGGCTTGGCCTCGGCCGTCCCTTGCAGCTCGACGTAGCGCCCCGTGTCGGTCGCAAAGACGTTCATATCGACGTGCGCGCGGCTGTCCTCATCGTAGGCGAGATCCAGCAACGGCGTTCCGTCGACAATGCCGACGCTCGTCGCCGCCACGGCCGCGTCGAGCGGCCATGACCCGCGCTCGCGCGGATCGAAGAGCCTCTGTAGCCCGAGCACAAGCGCGACGTAGGCGCCGCACACGGCGGCCGTGCGCGTGCCGCCGTCGGCTTGGAGGACGTCGCAATCGATCCAGACGCAGCGTTCGCCGAGCTTCGCCGTATCGGTTACCGCCCGCAGTGCGCGCCCCACGATCCTCTGAATTTCGTGCGTTCTTCCGCCGAGGCGGCCCCGCACGGACTCGCGCTGCGTTCGCTCCTGCGTCGCGCGCGGGAGCATCGAGTACTCCGCCGTGATCCAGCCGACGCCGCGGCCTCGCATCCACTGCGGAACCTTCTCCTCGATCGTTGCAGCACACAACACGCGCGTATCGCCCAACGCGATGAGCGCGCTTCCCTCGGCGAACTTTAGGGCGTTCGGCTCGATGCGGACCGGTCGCAGCTCGTCGGGGCGCCGGCCGTCGCTGCGTACCATCACTCGACCGTGACGGTCTTAGCGAGGTTCCGCGGCTGATCGACGTCCTTCCCCTCGATGTCCGCGATGTGGTACGCGAAGAGCTGCAGCGGAATCACGTTGACGATCGGCGCGAGCAACTCATCGATCTTCGGCACCCAGAAGACGTGATCGGCAATCGAGGCAGCTTCGTCGTCACCGCGGTTTGCGACCACGATCACGGGCGCCTCGCGTGCCTTCGACTCCATGATGTTCGACAGCATCTTCTCTCGTACGCGATCCTCCGTGACGATGCCGATGATGGGGGTCGAACGATCGAGAAGCGCAATCGGCCCATGCTTCATCTCTCCCGCCGCATAGCCCTCGGCGTGGATATACGAGATCTCTTTGAGCTTCAATGCTCCTTCGAGCGCGGTGGGGAAGTTCGCGTACCGTCCGATGAAGAGCGCGCTTCGCATCTCACAGTATCGCTGTGCGACCTTACGGATCTCATCCGAGGTATTCAGCACGACGTCGACGGCAGCGGGCAGGAGGCGCATACTGAGCGCGATCTCTCGCAGCCGCTCCTCGGAGCTCTCGCCGCGCACCCGCGCGAGCACCTGCGCGAAGAGCGCCAAGGCGGTCGCCTGGGAGACGTACGTCTTCGTTGCGGCGACGCCGACCTCGGGGCCTCCGCGCGTGTACAGCGTTCCGTCGGCGAGGCGCGTCAAGTGCGAGCCCAGCACGTTGCAGACACCCAAGATCGTGCTGCCGGCTTGCCGCGCGATACGAACCGCTTCGACGGTGTCGGCAGTCTCGCCCGACTGCGACATCGCAATGACGAGCGTCGACGCGTCGACCACCGGATCGCCGTAGCGAAACTCGCTCGCGAGCTCCATCGCCACCGGAATCCGCGCGAGGGAGCGCAGGAGATACATCCCTACCATTCCCGCGTAGTAGGCGGTACCGCATCCCGTAATAGAAATCTGCCGCACGCTCCTTAGGCGCGCTTCGTCGACTGTGTCGAGCTCCTCGAAGATCCGTATGTCGCCGTTCTCGTGCACGCGCCCGGCCAGGGTCTCTTTGATCGCATTCGGCTGCTCGAAGATTTCCTTGAGCATGAAGTGCTTGAAGCCGCTCTTCTCCGCCGAGCGCGCATCCCACAAGATCTGCACAACGTCGCGATCGATCGGTTGCCCCTCGTAGTCGGTGATACGCCAGCCTTCGCGTCCGACGACCGCGATCTCGCCCTCCTCGACGATCACCTCTTTGCGCGTATACGGGAGGATCGCAGGCGTGTCGGAAGCGACGTACATCTCGCCTTCCCCAATCCCCAGAACCAGCGGGCTTGCGCCGTTGCGCGCGAAGAGCAGATGCCGTGGATCATCGGTCGAGATCACACCGATCGCGTAGGCACCCCGTACATCGCGCAGCGTCTTCCGAAGCGCCTCCTCGAGATCGCCGTTGAAGTGCATCTCGATCAAGTGCGCGAGGACCTCGGTGTCGGTTTCGCTGCGAAAGATGTGACCGAGCTCGAGTAACCTCGCGCGTAGGGCCGCATAGTTCTCGATGATCCCATTGTGCACGACGGCGAGGCGGCCGTTGCAGTCCATGTGCGGATGGGCGTTCATGTCGGATGGGCGCCCGTGCGTCGCCCAGCGCGTATGCCCGATACCGACCGGCCCATGCAAGGGGTCGCCGTCCCTCAGCCGCTCGGCGAGGCGCGCGAGCTTCCCCTCCGCTTTCGAGTCGCAGAGCACACCGCGATCGTCGATGACCGCGATCCCCGCGCTATCGTAGCCGCGATACTCGAGGCGCTGCAGCGCATCGAGTATGATCGGCACGCTATCCTTCTGCCCGATGTATCCAACTATGCCGCACATGCTCTCGTATCGATTCCGCTACGGGACCTTGCGAGGGTCGGCGCGGCCGATCGTTCCCTGGAGAGCCTCCGACTTTTCGAAAAAAGCCATGGACGGCGTACTTCCTTTGGCGTTTTCGAAAAGCGGAGGAGCAGGAGCAATCATGGACGATTGCGACGAGCGTCTCGATAGGGAACGATTGGTCGCGCCATGCCCGCGAAAGGTCACTTGATGCCTTCCTTGGTACGGCGGTAGTCGATCTTCCCTTCCGCGATCTCGTCGAGCGCAATCGAAACCGGTTTGTTCGGATTGATCGCCTCTTTGTCGACGAGCGGCTCGCTGGCGTAGTACTCGCGACGGTCGATCGGAGGCATCTGCTGCACGCGTATCCAGTTGTTCAGCTGTCTCGCGCGTTTCGTCACGATGTTGACGAGGCTGAACTTCGAGTCTGCGTGCTTCAACAGCTCATCGAGGTCGCCGAAAACGGTCTTGCTCATTCCTTCAGGTATCTTTCCTTTGTCACGTGTGTTCGACGCTCCGCAGCCGGTCGTCGGTGTACCGGTGGATCCGGAAGCGCTCGGCATGGAGCACTGCGGCCAGATCCTCGACCGCCTCCTCGGAGCGGTGCTGCTCGTTGATCACGATGTAATCGAAGCTCCGGATGAACTCCATCTCCTGGTGCGCGATCTCGAGGCGATGCGCGATCTCTTCGTTCGTCTCCGTCCTGCGCGCTAGGAGACGGTCGCGCAGGTACGAGAAGCGGTCGGGCACGAGGAAGATCAGCACGGCCGCCGGATAGGCCGCTTGCACCGCAAGCGCACCGTTTACCTCAGGCTTCATGATGACGTCGTAGCCCTCGGCGATCGTCCGCTCCACGTAGTCTCGCGGCGTCCCGTAGAGGTTGCCGTTGTAGTCGCGCCACTCGAGAAACGCGCCGGCCTC
>JASHTE010000213.1 GCA_030040695.1 Vulcanimicrobiota bacterium
CCTCGTCGTGCACCGTGTCTTTCACCGGCTGATTCCCGCCGCGATGACCGTAGGGAAGCTTGTACGTCTTCGCGCCGCAGGCGAGCGCGAGGAGCTGATGGCCGAGGCAGATGCCGTAGAGTGGCTTGCGCCCGACCAGCGCGCGCAGCGTCTCGATCGTCTCCTGCAGGTCGGTAGGATCACCAGGGCCGGGAGAGACAAAGATCGCCGACGGATCGTTCTCGAGAATCGTCGCTTCGTTTGCATCATAGGGAACGACACGGACCCGTGTGCCGAGCGCCGTGAGCTCGCGCACAACGGCGCGTTTCACGCCGCAATCGATGAGCGTCACGCGCGGTCCTTCGTCATCTCCCTCCGTGTGTTCCACGACGGCTGCGACGCTCGGAACGAGATCGCGGGTCGACGCGTGGCGCACGAAACGCGCGAGCACGCTCTCTGCCTCCTCCAGCGCCTTGTCTCCGACCGCGAGCGTCGCCCAGATCGTCCCGTGCTCGCGCAACGCGATCGTGATCGCGCGCGTATCCGCGCCGGTGAGCGTGGGAATACGTTCGTCGTCGAGCCACGAGCCCAGGCTGTGGCGCGCAAGATGATGCGAGGGATGCCGTGAGACCTGCTTCATCACCGCTCCCGCGACACAGGCGCGCGGATACTGCGCCGCATCACCCGAGATGCCGTAGTTGCCTATCATCGGGTAGGTAAAGGTGAGGATCTGGCCGGCGTACGATGGATCGGTAAGCGCCTCTTCGTAGCCGGTCATGCCGGTGTAGAAGACGGCTTCGCCGAGCGCGAGTCCCTCATAGCTAAGCCCCTCGCCCTCGAAGCGGCTGCCATCGGCGAGCAAGAGCGCGGCTCTTGCGTTAAGCACGGTATCGCACTTCGCCGCCGACGATCGTTGCGACGACGCGCCGTGGAAGCGTCGCCCCGTCGAAGGGCGTGCACGTGCCGAGTGAAACGAAGCTGCTCGCGTCGACGCGCCATGGTTCGTCGCGAAAGATCGTCACGTCCGCTGGACGTCCGGGTTGGAGCGTCCCGCCCTCGAGGTTCAGGATGCGCGCTGGATTCGCCGAGAGGAGCGCGATGAAGCGCGAGAGCGGCAGGTCGGGAAGCGCGGCCGCGTAAGCGCCGACCGCGACCTCAAGCCCGCTGAACCCCGGCGCGCCCTCCTTCTTCTCCTCCGCCGTGTGCGGTGCGTGATCGCTCGCGAGCACGTCGATAGCGCCGTCGCGCACACCCTCCCGCAGTGCGCGCGCATCGTCTTCGCTTCGCAGTGGAGGATTGACGCGCGTCGAGGTACCGTTCGCGTGCGCGCCTTCCTGCGTGCAGAGAAGGTGATGAGGCGTCGCTTCGGCACTGACACGCGCACCCTGCGCCCGTGCCGCAAGGAGCATCTCGAGCGCGCGTCGCGTCGAAAGGTGCGCGAGATGCCAACGCTTCTCGCTCACGAGCGCGAGGAGTAGATCGCGAGCAGCGGCGGCTTCCTCCGGTTCGCAATGTGAGATGAGCGGCGCCTCCAGATGAGCCGCCGCTTTGGCAGCCTCAGCCATCACCCGTGCATCGCGCGTCCAACCTCCATCGTCGGAGAACGCCACGGCGCCGGCCTCCGAGAGAGCGTCAAGATCGCACAGCTCCTCTCCTTCGCGCCTACGAGTGATGGCTGCGATCGGATAGACGCGGCAGTGCGCGCGTTGTGCTACCGCGGCAAGCAGCGATTCTATCGAGGCCGGGTCGTCGAGCGCCGGACTCGTGTTCGGCATGCACGCGATAGCACTGAATCCACCGCGAAGTGCTGCCTGCGTCCCTGTCTCGATCCGCTCCTTCTGCGGTTCGCCGGGCTCGCGCAGATGCACGTGCATGTCGATGAAGCCCGGCGAGACGATCGCGCCGTTCGCGTCGACAACCTGCTCTCCGGACATCGCCTCCAGATGCTCGCCGATCTCCAGAACGATGCCGCTCACGCGGATATCACGTAGCGCATCGATCGACGCGATCGGATCGACGAGACGTCCACCGCGGATGAGCAGGCTTTCCGGCAAGCGCTACGTCCCGTTCACGAGGAGATCGAGCACGGCCATCCGGACGCTCACGCCGTGCATCACCTGCGTCGTATACCGCCAGCCGGGGAAGCGCAGTACGCTCTCGTCGAGCTCGATACCGCGATTGTACGGACCCGGATGCAACACGATCGCTTTCTTTCGCAGCTTCTTGAGGCGTGGTGCATCGAGCCGGTAGCGGGCTATGTACTCCTCGTCCGAGATTGGTGCTCCGGCGAAACGCTCGCGCTGGATGCGCAGCAAGAGCACGGCATCGACATCGGGTAAGACGCGGTCGAAGTCGCGCTCGACCACCGCGCCGCCATCGCCGTAGTGCTGGGGGACGAACGCCTCAGGGCCGACGAGACGCACGTTCGCGCCCAGGCGTTTCAGGCCGGCGAGGAGCGAGCGCGCCACGCGGCTATGTACCACGTCGCCGACGACGGCAATGTCGCGACCACGGAGCGATGCGAACTCTTCCAGCAACGTGTAGAGGTCGAGCAGTGCCTGCGTGGGGTGGGCGTGCGTTCCGTCGCCCGCGTTTACCACGTGACCGTCGAAGTTCATCGCAACGCTTGCGGGAAAGC
The DNA here is from genome assembly GCA_030040695.1 of Vulcanimicrobiota bacterium. GTDB lineage: Bacteria > Vulcanimicrobiota > Vulcanimicrobiia > Vulcanimicrobiales > Vulcanimicrobiaceae > Tyrphobacter. The sequence goes on from JASHTE010000213.1 coordinate 2,618, forward strand.
CCTCCTCCGGGTGACGCACGACGAGGACGCCGATACCCATCGCGGAGAGCGTGATCACCGTGTCCTCGATCGTCTCGCCCTTGTTCAGGTAGCTCAGGTCTTTCGGTGCGAGGTTTACCACCTCTGCGCCGAGCCGAAGCTCGGCGAGGTTAAACGAGGTAAACGTTCGTGTCGAAGGCTCGAAGAAGAGATTCACGCACGCGACGCCGGCGAGGCGCTTCTCCGGCGTCGATGCTTCGAATGCGCCGGCGCGCGCGAAGACTTCAGTCAACTCCTCGGCCGTCAGGTCATCGAGGTCGAGCAGGCTACGGCGCGTCCGCAACAGCGACCTCGTCGTCGCTCGAAGGCTCCACGCCGAGGCGCACCTCGATCCGCTCGCCTCGTTTCGATGAAATCTTGCGCCCCACGTAGTCGGGTTGAATGGGAAGCTCGCGTAGGCCACGATCGATGAGCACGCAGAGGCGAATCGCCGCCGGGCGGCCGAGGTCGGTAACGGCGTCGAGCGCCGAGCGGATCGTTCGCCCTGTGTAGAGCACGTCGTCGACGAGTACGACGATGCGGCCATCCACGTCGACCGGGATCTGGGATTCCGGTAGCTCGTGGACGACGCGGTCGTCGCGATAGAGACTGATATTGATGAAGCCAAGCGAGGGTTGATGCCCCGTCGCACGCGCGATCTCACGTGCGATGCGCGCTGCCGGCGCCTCTCCGCCGCGCCGCACGCCAAGGAGCACCACGCCGTTCTGCGACTCTTCCGGCTCGAGAATCTCCTGCGCGAGGCGCGCAATCATGCGCTCGAGCTCGCTCGCGCCGATGAGAACTTTGCGCTCGGTCGTGTTCACCTTGCCTACTCCGACATCGCGCGCTCGACGCGCTCGAGCTCGCTGCGATACCGCTCCAACTTCTCCCGCTCCCTTTCGACGACGTCCCCCTTCGCATTCGCGACGAAGGCTGCGTTTCCAAGCTTCTTCTCCCCGCGCTCCACCTCGGCGCGTAAGCGCTGGCGCTCACGCTCGAGCCTTCGCCGCTCGTTCTCCAGTTGCTCACCGTCAAGCGACACCGTGAACCGCACGCCGGCAGGTAGCGGGTCTAACGAAACGATCGCGCCCCCGAGGAGCTCGACGACGCTTGCCTCGCTCGCCGTGAACGCCTCTTGCGCGAGTGAGATGCGAACGCGCTCCGCTGCCGGCAGCTTCAGCTCCGCGCGTCGATTGCGAATCTCGACGATGAGCTCCTTGAGCCGCTCCATTCGGACCGCCGACTCGCGGTCCACGGGAACCTCGAGCGGGTCCGGCCAGGTCGCGGTCATGACGGTCTCGCCATCGTGCGGCAACTCCAGCCAGAGCTCCTCACTGATGAAGGGCTCGATGGGATGAAGGAGCCGCATCGAATTGTTCAAGACGAAGCTCAACACGGCAGAACGCGTCGCCTTTGCCCCCTCGAGCTTCGTGCTCTCGACATACCAATCGCAGAACTCGTACCACATGAAGTGCCAGAGCTGCTCGGCGGCATTTCCAAAATCGTATCCGTCGAAGAGCCGCGTAACCTCCTCGATCGTGTCATGCAGACGCGTGAGAATCCAGCGGTCGGGAAGCGTGAGCCTCTCTTGCGCCGGCAACGTCATCGGCGTGGCGAGTTTCTCCGGAAGCGCCAGCGTGTATCGGGTTGCGTTCCAGATCTTGTTGTTGAAGTTCCGTGCCTCCTCGCAGCGTGACTCTTGGAAGCGCACGTCCTGCGCGTCGAAGCGAAACTGGCGCATCATTCCCATGCGAAACGCATCAGCTCCATACTTCTCGACCAGCTCCATCGGGTCGATCGCGTTGCCGAGTGACTTCGACATCTTGCGACCCTGTGCATCGAAGACGAGCGGCGTCACGAAGACGTCGTGGAACGGTACCTTCCCCATGACGTAGAGCCCGAGCATCACCATGCGCGCAACCCACAGGAAGATGATCTCGTATCCGGTGACGAGCACCTGGGACGGATACCAGTATGCGAGCTCCGGCGTCTCCGCCGGCCATCCGAGAATCGAGAAGGGCCAGAGCGCGCTCGAGAACCACGTATCGAGCGTGTCGGAGTCGCGCGTGAGATCGCTCGTTTCGTAGAGGCGCCGCGCCTGCGTCTTTGCCTCCTCTTCCGACTCGGCGACGACGATCTCGCCCTCTTCGGTATACCAAACCGGGAGTTGATGCCCCCACCACACTTGGCGCGAGATGTTCCAGTCTCGAATACCCTCGAGCCACTGTTCGAACATCCGCCCATATCGCTCCGGGACGAAACGCACGCGGCCATCGCGGTACGCGTCGAGCGCCGTCTTGGCAAGCTGTGCGGTCTTGACCCACCATTGCTCGAGCAGCAGCGGCTCGATGATTGCACCCGTACGCTCGCTCGTCGAGATCGCGTGCCGATACGGTTCCTCTTTCACGAGCAATCCTTGCTCGCGCAGCGCGTCGACGACGCATCGGCGAGCATCCTCGCGTTCCAAGCCGGCGTACGACCCAACGTCGACGTCGGCATCGCTGATACGCCCACCGAGGTCCATAATGGAGGGCATCGGCAGATTGTGGCGCTCGCCGATTTCGTAATCGGCAGCATCGTGAGCCGGCGTCACCTTCACGGCACCTGTCCCGAACGAGGGGTCGACGGAGGCGTCGGCGATGATCG
>JASHTE010000214.1 GCA_030040695.1 Vulcanimicrobiota bacterium
TCTGCGATCATCGCCATCGCCCCATCGCGCTGGGCAGCGCAGTCGCAGCGCAGCGAGTGGAGCGCGTCACCGGTGAGGCATTCCGAATGCACGCGCACGAGGAGGTCGCGTCCGTCGCCGATCTCTCCCATGACGAGCGCGACGTGTGTGTTCCCGTCGATCGTGTTCTCGTACGCGACGCCTTTCCAGAGGCCCACGTCTGTCGGAAGAGCGAACTCGGCAATCCTCTTCACGAGTTTCTCGGTGCGCATTCTGTAGGCGATCAAATCCTTGACCGTGACGAGCTTCAGGCTGTGACGGTTCGAGAAACTGCGTAAACCGTCGCGGCGCTCCATCGTTCCGTCGTCTGCCATGATCTCGCAGATGACACCAGCCGGATAGAGCCCCGCGAGGCGCGCAAGATCGACCGCTGCCTCGGTCTGGCCCGCGCGGACGAGCACGCCGCCCTCACGCGCGCGCAGCGGAAACGTGTGGCCAGGGCGCAGGAAGTCGCTCGGCTTCGCTTCTGGGTCGAGCAGTTTCTTGATGGTTGCGGCACGATCGTGTGCTGAAATTCCGGTCGTCGTGAGGCCCCGCGCTTCGACGGAGATCGCGAACGCCGTCTCGTGGAGCGCAGTGTTCTCGCTCACCATTTGGGGGATCTGCAGCTCGTCGAGACGCCGCCCAGGCAACGGAACGCAGATCAACCCGCCCCCGTAGCGACGCATGAAGTTGATCGCCTCAGGCGTGACCAGCTGCGCGGCCATTACGAGGTCGCCCTCGTTCTCGCGATCCTCGTCGTCGAGAACGATCACCATCTTTCCAGTGCGGATGTCGTCGATCGCCGACTCGATCGAGTCGAAGGGGCTGCCATTGCCCTCGACCTGGAGGGCCAACGCCGGCATAACATGCGTCAAGCGCTGCAGCGTACGGTAGGAGGGCTCACGCCTACCCGCCCGCAGCAACGAGATCGCGGATTCCGTGAGGCCCGAGCGCTCGGCCAGCTCGGTCGCCGAGAGGCTAGCCCCCTCCATTGCCTCATTGAGCCGCTCGGCGAAGCCTTGTCTCACCCTCCCACCCTAGGCCGGGACTTTGCAGTTGTCAAGACAGCAGCGCCCGCGCGCCGGGCCCACACGGTCTCGGTCTGTCGCGGCGCTCTGCAGTCGTTCAGAAGGCGAAGGGCCGAGGGCAAGCCCTCGGCATAGCACACACCGGTTACGGTGCATCTTGCACGTTACACGCGACGATCGCCCTGCTACGCCGCAAAGGTCGCGATCGTCATTATCCTCGAGAGCGTGTGAAGCACAGCCAACTCGAAGCGAAGGATTCGCGCGGGCTCGCGCTGCGACCAACGAGTGCGCGAGACAGAGAACCTCGCACTCGACACGAAGGATGCCGTCCGGCTAGACGAGAAGCAAAAAAGGCGTGAAGCGCGGTGTGGCGGCATTCTTTGCCGCGGTACTTCTTGCGACAGGATGTCACGGAGCCTCGAGCGGCATCTTATCTGCAACCTCCTCAGCCTCGCCACCGAGCGCCCTTACGTCGAGCCCCGTTCCGTGTAGCCAAATCAGCACGCTGCGCAGCCTCCACAGCGATCTCAAATACGTCACGAATCCACGCACCGGCGATGAGATTGAATACGTCGTCATCGGAGATGCTGCGGTGAGTAACGAGGTGCTTGTCATGTTCCCAGGCACCGGACAAATCCTTCCGAGTTGGCCGGTGCAAATGCTGACGAACAGCACGTACAGCCCCGAGATCGTCAACGATGACGGTTATAAAGCAAGCGAAGACGGAAGTGTCTCGCTCTGTCACGACTACTACATCGCGCTCTTCGATTATCCGGGAGTCGGGGAGAGCCCCCTCAACGGCAGCGTCACGAGCGACATGATCGCGAACGACGTCGATGCCATGCTGACGGACGCGAGCGCGAAGTTTGGTATTTCGACGCGCGTCGTTGACCCTATCGGCTGGTCGCTCGGGACCATGGAAGCGATGAAGTACACATTCCTGTCGCCCGCAGCGAATCCGGCGCGCACAATTCACAATCTCGTTTTGATCGCAACCTACGGTGGCGGCAACGAAAGTGGAGAGAGCGGCGGAGATCCGGCAACCTGCCAGGGCCAACTCTTCGGGTACTCGCTCGGCACGAACGCCACCCTCGCACAGCACGCGAAGACCGACCTCAGCGAGCTCATCTTCCCGTACGAAGGACAGACACAGGCGGAGAGTGGGACCAACAGCGGCTGCACTGCGACTGCATCCGGAGGCACCATCACGCTCAGCGTTACGTTGCAGTGCACGGCTCTCAATAACTGCATTCCGTTCTTGGCTGACAGCTTGCTCAACGATGTTACGTCTCCGTGGAGCAAAACTGTGGGCGTCGATGACGGCGTCTTTGCTCAGCAACGAGAGATCGCGCACGACTCGTCGCTTGGATACTGCACGACGGCGGGATCGGCTTTCGACTCCGAGGGATGTACGGCGTCTGCGACGCCGGAGCAAAGCCTCGTCGACGGAGGGCTCTGCCAAACGAATGACTCGGACCGCGACCTTCCGGTTTCATCGGGCTGCGATCCGTTGTCGATGACCGGTGAGATCACCGTCATCAACGGCTACGAAGATCTCTTCATTCAGTGGACGTACGGCCAGGCGCTCGTCAACGCGTACAATACTGAATACGGCGCGGGAACGGCAAATCTCGTCACCTATCCGGGGCTCGCCGGGCACGGTGTCATGATTCAGCACCCTGGTTGGACCCAAGCGCAAATTTCGGCCGCCCTTTAGAGCAAGAATATGAGCACATCTATATCGCGACGCGCTCTCCTACATTTAGGCTCGGGGCTCGTTGCAGGCGCCCTGGTGGGTCGCTCCCTCCGAACGGCGGCGTCCGCCAATCCCGACAGCTTACCGCCCTTTGATGAAGTAGCATCATGGGTGAGCTACTTGATCGGCCTAGGGACTCGATACACCGGCAGCAGCAGCGAGGGACGCTACTGCGACTTCCTGCAAGATCGCCTTGAACGGTTGGGGCTAAGAGTGCACCGCGATCGCTTGACGTTTACGCGGTGGGAACCAAAGCGATGGCAGCTGCAAGACGACAACGGGAACACCTACCAGACGGCGAGCTATTTCCCCTACTCAGGCAGTACGCCGGCACGGGGACTCTCTGGGCGCTTGGTTTATTGTGGCACGCAGCTTACGCCGACGTCCTTTCGTACGCCTGACGGTCACGTGACATCGGACGCCGGCACATTCTTCGCTCCGGCTCGGGGCAACATAGCGCTGATGGACGTCGTCTTGCCGATACTCAACTTTGACACGGTGATGAAACCCGTTGGCTTCGCCGAGCCCAGCGATGCGCCTGGATGGCCCAAAACGTTTGTGCACACCGTCATGGGCGGCCACGAAAATCCCCCGGCGCTCGCTTCGGCTCGTGCGCATGGCGTACGCGCGGTGGTCTGCACGTGGACGAATCTCTCCGACGAACTGGCGCAGGACCAATACGCGCCCTTCGATACACCGTATCAGGGCCTGCCGGCGCTCTGGGTGAATCGCACCACTGCGAGCAGACTCAAGACAGCCGCGCACCAGGGACGCTCTGGGACGGTAACCTTGGAAGCCACCATGGCGCCTGGTTCGGTGTCGCACAGCTTGTGGGCCGTACTTCCTGGAAACGACAACTCAGAAAACGTTATCGTGAACACGCATACGGACGGCGGAAACATTTATGAGGAAAACGGCGGACTTGCTCTCCTTGCAATGGCGCAGCATTTCTCGAGCCTGCCTCGCTCGCAGCGTCGTCGGGACATGATCTTCGCCTTTGTTACCGGCCATTTCCAGCAACCGCAGTTTACGACGCCGGGAGGTTTTGGAGCAACGAGCATGTGGAAAGCCGCCCACCCCGAGCTCTGGGAAAGGGCCGTCGCCGGTATGACGGTCGAGCACTTAGGTGCTCGCGAGTGGACCGACGACGCGGGGACGACACGATACCACGCGACCGGTCTGCCGGGATGGAGCTGGACCTACACGACCACGCAAGGCAGACGCATCCCTACGACGGCAGAGCGTGATATCTACATCGGTGCAGCGCGCGCGTGGGCCAACCCGCGCGCCGCCGCAGTTGTTCCAGGCAGCGCGAGGATCTATGTTGGCGAGGGAGCGCAATTTTGGCACGACGGTATTCCGACGATTTCCCATATCCCGGGGCCCAGCAATCTACTACAGGCCAAAGCGCCGGATTTCGGAAAGATGACCTTCGATCCAAGGCTCATGTATACGCAGATTAGAACGCTCACGCTCGCCCTCACGCGCGTGCAAGACACTGCCGCCGTCCAGCTTCGGAAGTAGAGGAGTATCTGAATGCCCAGAGGTGGAGTCGGACGAAAGCCGTCAAGTCGTCGCATAAGCGTGGCGACGCTTCTCGTCGCGGCGCTCGCGGAGACGGCCTGCCAAGGCACTTTGAGCCATGCCGCGTCGTCGTCAACTGCCGTGACGACGAAGCCCGTCTCCTGCAGCGAGATCGGAAAGCTTCGCCAGCTCGGTAGCCGCCTCCAGTACGTCACGAACCCACGCACTGGTGACCAGATCGAATACGTCGTCATCGGAGACGCCGCGATGAGCAACGACGTTCTCGTCATGTTCCCCGGAACGGGACAGGTTATCCCAAGCTGGCCCATTCAAATGTTGACGAACAAGGCATACAGCCCCGGAATCGTTCACAACATCGGTTACAAGGCGAGCGAAGATGGAGCTGTCTCGCTCTGTCACGATTACCACATGGTACTGTTCGACTACCCGGGCGTCGGTAAGAGCCCGCTCGACGGCAGCATGACGAGCGACAGGATCGCAAACGACGTGGATGCCATGCTGACGGACGCGAGCGCGAAGTACGGCATTCCGACGAGCGTCGTGGACCCCATCGGGTGGTCGCTGGGAACGGCGGAAGCGTTAAAATACGCCTTTCTATCGCCTGTCGCGAACGCCAGGCGCACGATTCACAATCTCGTTTTGATTGCGACGTTACCCGGCGGCAACGAGAGCGGGAAGAGCGGTGGGAATCCGGCATCGTGCCAAGCCTCGCTCTTCGAGACGTCCCTGGGCAGACGAGTCTTGCCGGCGACGGAGGCGAAGCTCGATCTCAGCAAACTCATCTTCCCATACGTCGGTCAAGGACCGGCGGATAGCGGAAGCCATAGCGGCTGTACCTCCTCCACTCGCGCGGACAAGGTCCTTCTCAGTGTGAAGTTACAGTGTGACAGCCAAAATAACTGCGAGCCGTTTCTGCTCAGTATCGTCGCTGATATCTTGACCTATCCATGGCGTGTCACGAAAGGCATCGACAATAAGCTCTTCGCTCAGCAGCGAGAGATCGCGCACGACTCGTCCCTGGGATACTGCGCGAGAGCTGGAGCAGGCTTTCACTCCGAGGGCTGTACGGCCTCACGTACACCGGAGCAGAGCCTCGTCGATGGGGGCGTTTGCCGGACAAACGATTCCAACCGCGATCTTCCGATCGCGTCGCACTGCGTGCCGTTAACGATGACCGGCACGATCACGGTCATCAACGGCTTCGAAGACCTCTTCATTCAATGGACGTACGGGCGAGCGCTTGTCGACGCATACGACGCACAGTACGGCGCGAGAACGGCACATCTCGTTACCTATCCCGGGCTCGCTGGGCACGGCGTTCTCATTCAACATCCCGGCTGGACCGAAGCACAGATTTCAATCGCGCTCGGAAAGCGCGCCGCGCCTCGAATCGTGCGCGCGCGCAAAGCGCCTCGGTGAAGAGCAGCTCGAACGGATAGGCGTTGACCCCGAAGCAGTCGAGAAGCGGGGCGGTGATCTTCGTCCTCGTGACGATCATGCTCGACATGATCGCGCTTGGCATGATCGCGCCCGTCTTCGCGAAGCTCGTCGTTCAGTTCACCGGGGCTGCGTCCTCAGCGGCGGCCTACGTGGGCATGCTCAACGTCGTGTGGGCGGCAATGCAGTTCATCTGCTCGCCGCTCCTGGGAATGCTCTCCGATCACGTCGGGCGCCGTCCGGTCATCCTGATCTCGAACGCTGCGACCGCGATCGACAACGTTATTATTGCACTTGCGCCCTCGATCGGCTGGCTCTTCCTCGGACGCATTATCTCGGGCGCAGCGACGGCCTCGATCTCGGTTGCTAGCGCGTACATCGCCGACGTCACCGAGCCGGAGCAACGCGCGAAGGCCTTCAGCTTGATCGGCACCGCTTTCGGTTTGGGGTTCGTCCTCGGCCCCGCTATCGGCGGCGTTCTGGGAAACATCGGTCCACGCGTTCCGTTCTGGGCGGCGGCCGTCTGCAGCCTCATCAACTTTCTCTACGGCTTCTTCTTCGTTCCGGAGTCTCTCGCGCGCGCACACCGCGCGCCCGTGCTCGACTGGAAGCGCGCGAATCCTTTTGGCTCGCTCCAACTCGTGCGCAGGCACCACGAGCTCTACGGCCTCACCGCGGTACGCTTCATGGACTTTCTCTCCCACGAAGTCTACACGACGGTCTGGGTGCTCTACTGCATCGCGGTGTTCGCATGGAGCTCGCGCGAGATCGGCTTCGCGCTCGCGCTCGTCGGCATCACTTCGGCGATTTCGTCGGCGTTTCTCGTCGGGCCGATCGTCGCGCGGCTCGGCGAGCGCAAGACGCTCTTCTTCGGGCTTGGCGCCGCAGCAGTCGCCTTCATTATGTATGGGACGCCGTATCCCAGTTTCTTCATCCTCGCGATCGTCGTCTCGGCGCTCGGCGTCTACACAGGGCCGGCCCTGGCGCTCATGTCGCGACGCGTCGGCCCGTCCGAGCAAGGGGAGCTGCAAGGCGCGGTTGCGTGCGTACGCGGAATCGCGATGATGATCGGCCCCGCGATTTTCGCCGTGGTCTTTGCAACGTTCAACGGCTCGCACGCTCTCGGTGCGCTGCGTGGCGCGCCGTGGTTCCTCGCAGCAGCTTTTCTTTTCATCGGGCTCGCAATTGCGCTCGCGGTCACAAGCGGCAAGGACGACATCGTCGTAGAGGCACCCGCCGGACCGACGCTCATCGCCGAGGAGCCGTAGGGCCGTTCACGAAAAGGCGCGCGCGTGGAATATCGTAAGATTGCCGACAGCGCGGGAGCAAAAATCTACGCCGTCATTATGAGCGAGGGCGACGAAGCCGTCGCCGAGCTCACGCGCTTCGCGGAGACTGAAGGAATCGGCGGGGCGCAAGTGAGCGGAATCGGCGCCGCTTCGCGAGTCGTGCTCGCATGGCTCGATTTCAAAGCCAAGAAGTACCGGCCGTTCAAGATCAAGGAGCAGCTCGAGGTGACGTCGCTGCTCGGCGATTTCGCGCTCACCCAGGAAGGGAAGCCGCAACTGCACGCACACGTCACCGTCGCGAAGCGCGACGGCTCCGTCCACGCTGGACATCTCATGGAGCTGCAGGTGCGTCCAACGCTTGAGATCATCGTTACGGAGACGCCGGCGCGGCTGCGCAAGCGCCCCGAGCCGGGAATGCCGGTGGCAACGATTAGGCTCTCCGAGAGCGACTAGGAGTATCGCTTACTCGAAAACGACGATTGGCTTCACGATGCGAGCCTCTGCAAGCGCGCGGTACGCCTCGGCGACGGATTCGAGTGAGAAGGCCCGAGCACCGACCTTTTCAGCCGTAACCGCGCCGCTCGCTATGAGGCGTAAGGCTTCGCGCGTGTCGTTCGGCCCGCACGAGT
>JASHTE010000215.1 GCA_030040695.1 Vulcanimicrobiota bacterium
TTACATTCAAGACGTGCTCGGCTATCGGCCGCCGGAGTCATACACGCTCCTCGCATACGCGCTCATCTACGCAAACGGCGGTTGGGACTTTACTCATGATTATAACCCGGTGCTCAATACTGCGCCGGACCTCGCGAACGCGATGACGTTCAACCCCGACCTCCGTGTCTTCTCGGCGAACGGCTACTATGATTACGCGACGCCGTGGCTCGCAACGGTTTACACGCTCGAGCACCTGAATCTCAAACCCGATCTCGAGAGCCACATCACCTATGGCTTCTACGAATCAGGTCACATGGTGTACCTGAACATCGATGCGCTCGCGCAGTTCCACGCCGATCTCGAAAACTGGTATGCCGACACGCTCGCCGGGCGCTAGCGAAGCTCTCGGTGCGACTCCTCGATACGCTGTAGCGTTGCACTGAGCGTAGCCGAGAGCTCGGCATAGGCGCGATGCATGTCCGCGCTCGGTGCAACGTCGCCTTCCTCTACCGCGAACTCGAGTCTCCGGAAGGCTGCGCTCAGCGCATCGAGGGTCGTGAAGTCGTGCACCGGTGTCGCAACCGAATTGTCTGGGCTGCCTGGATGCGTGATCCCGAGGATGTGCGGATTGGTCGTCTCACCACGCGCGATCTTGATTCGCGCGAGTTGCGCCTCGACCGCTTGCGCTAGCATGTACTGTGCGCGAAGGTCGGCGTCGCTAGCGGCGATGCGCGGATCCTTCAGCACGACTACGGAGCGAGTGTACGTGCGCCCGTCGTGCCGGAGGCGGATGGTATAATGTCCCGGCGGCGCGAGCGGTCCACGGTCGTTGCGCACGTGAAGGTCCCAAACGAAACGGTGTCCGCCGACGCTTGCGTCGGGAACCGGCGCCGCAGGCGCCCACGACGGCGGGAAGTCGAGAGGGAGGGGATTGACGGCCGGCGAGGGGTGTGCGCTCGACCAGCTGCGCAGCGCATGCCCTTGCGCGTCGAGGACGTCGATGTCGACGTCACCCGGGGTACTCACGACGTAGTCGATCAGCACGCCGATCGGCGCGTCTTCCGCTTGCGGTTCATCCGGCGGGAAGGGTGTCCCCTCTTCGTAGTCGATCTCGCGCACGCGATATGCGGGAGCCGGCGCGAAGAGATAGGCGCCGCCCCTGGTGCTGAGGTTGCCGATCTGCCGCAAGCGCGTGACGTCGTCGAGAATGTAGATGCCGCGGCCGTGCGTCGCGATGACGAGGTCGTCACCGTGCACGTCGATGTCGCGTACGGACGATACCGGAAGGTCGAGTTGCAGCGACTGCCAGCGATTTCCGTCATCGAAAGAGATCATCATACCCTTCTCGGTTCCTGCGTAGAGCAGGCCGCGTACGAACGGATCGGCGCGGACGACGTTGACGAAACTGCCGTATGGAATTCCACGCGCGATGAGTTTCCACGTGCGTCCGCCGTCGTGCGTGCGGTAGATATAGGGGCGGTAGTCTTCGAGACGGTGGCGATCGACGGCGATATAGGCCGACGCGGCGTCGAAGCGCGACGCATCGATGATACCAATCTTACTCCATGCAGGCAGGCCCGGCGGCGTGACGTTGCTCCAGTGTGCACCACCGTCGCGCGTCATCCACACGTAGCCGTCATCCGTCCCGGCCCAAATCGCGCGCGCGTCGCGCGGTGAGGGCGCAATCGCGTAGACGACACCATGACGCGTCAACCCGTTGTTGTCAGCGCGCGTCGCCGGGTCGAGGTTCGGAAGCGGCGGCGTGTATGGCCGCGAGAGATCGGGACTGATGATCTGCCAAGAGTCGCCGCCGTCGCGCGAGCGAAAGACGTTCTGGCGTCCGTAGTAGAGGGCGTGATCGACCGGTGATATCGCGAGCGGCAATGTCCACGTGCTGCGCCACGTATGGCCGGGATGCGTCAACGTCGGGTCGATGTTCCGCCTCCAGCCGCTGGCGACGTTCTCGTACTCGACGGTGTCACCGGAGCCATAGACCATGCCTGGATGGAGCGGATCCGGAACGAGGTAGCCATTCTCACCGCCGGTACCGATCGGACGGAAGTCCATGAGTGTGATCGCGGCGTAACGCCCGCTGCTGGGCAATGCCAGGGCGCCGGAGTCCTGCTGCGCGGCATAGACCCAGTAGGGGAACTGGTTGTCGCTGGCAACGTGATAGAGTTGCGCCGTCGGCTGGTTGTACCAAGAGCTCCACGTCGCTGCGCGATCGACGCTTACCGCGACACCTTGATCGCTTCCGAGGATCATGCGCCGGTCGTCGTTCGGATCGATCCAGAGGACGTGGAAATCGTCGCCTGTTGGGTCACCTTTGATCGCCTCGAAGTGGACACCACCGTCGGTCGAGCGGTAGATCGACGTATCCATCACATAGACGGTATTCGAATCTTGCGTATCGGCGGTGATTCCGCCGAAGTACCAACCGCGCTGCCAGATGCGCACTTCGCCGTTCGTACGGCGCCAGGTTGTGCCACCGTCGTCGGAGCGGTAGATGCCGCCATGGCGCACGTCGCTGTCGACGACAGCGTAGACCCGGTTGGCATCACTCGGGGAGAAGCTGAGGCCGATACGCCCGACGTGCGAAGGCAGGCCCGCTGTTACGTGCGACCAGTGCGCGCCGCCGTCATGCGTGATGTAGAGTCCACTCGAGGGACCGTTCGACGGCGGGTAGACGTTCCACGGCGGCCGGCGCGTCTGCCACATCGCCGCCAGAATCGTCTGCGAATCGCTGGGACTCATCGCGAGATCGACGGCGCCCGTGTTTTCGTTCGCGTAGAGTGCCTTCGTCCAATGCATGCCACCGTCAGTCGACTTGAAGACGCCGCGCTGAAAGTTCGGGCCGTACTGATGCCCGAGCGCTGCGACGTAGACGATGTTGGAGTCATGCGGATCGACGACGATGCTGCCGACCTGCCGCGTGTCTGCGAGACCGATGTGGCGCCACGTGCGCCCGCCGTCGAGGCTCTTGTACATTCCGTCGCCGTAGCCGATGTCGGAGCGCATATCGGCTTCACCGCTGCCGACGTAGATCACGCGCGGATCGCTCGGCGCCACCGCGATCGCGCCGATCGAGGCGATGTCTTGCGAATCGAAGATCGGCGTCCACGTGCGTCCCGTGTTCGTCGATTCCCATACGCCGCCGTCAACGGCACCGAAGTAGAAGTGATCGGGCTGGCCCGGTACGCCGCTCACGGCGATTGCGCGGCCACCGCGGAACGGGCCGATGAGGCGATAGTGAAGCCCACCGAAATACGATGCGGGCGCGGCCGACGCCGTGAGCGCGAAGAGCGGCGCAAGGAATGCGACCGCGAGCAGAGCCGAGATAAAGCGACGCATGACGCCTATGACTTATCGCCGGAGCTAAAAGCGCCTTCCCTTAGCGAACCGCGAATGACGAGATAGGCGAGCACCGTGGCGATGAGCCACCCGTACAGGTCGAATCGCGGTGCCGTCTTCGTGACGCTCACCGTGGCCGGCGCTTGCGTTCGGTAGATGCCGAGGATCGCTCCGACGGCGCCGCTCAACCCCGCGTCGTAGTCGTGAAGCCGGAACGCGTGCTCCATGCGGGTGCGGATCGCGCTCACGCTCTTCCGCGGAAACCAGATCTCCGGTCGCGCAACGATCCAGTCGCGACGGTCACCGCGATCGACGTAGATCACCGCGCTCGCGCCGCGCTGCAGAGCAATGCGCTCCGCCTCTTGCGAGACCACATTCGGCGCAGAGGCCCCGGGAACGCTCGGCACGGTGACGACGAGGAGTTCCTCACCCGTGCGCTTTCGAACGGTTGCGATGCGCCGCTCGACTTGTTGCACTGCCTGCGCGGAGAACATCCGCGCGCCATCCTGAACGAAAATCGACGGAGCCCGTTAGGGGCCGGTCGTTCCCGGCACCTGGACGACAAACGCCACGATGCCGCCCGCGACAGAGAACGCGAAGACGAAGAGGAAGATCCAGATGCCGAGTCTCATCAGCTTCTGACGGCGCGCGCGCTTCGAGCGGGTCTCGTGGCGGACTTTCACGAGCTCCGTGCCGTTCGTTGCGCGAAGCTCGACCACAGCCGCTCGAGATTGTAGAAGCTGCGCTGCTCGGGCGTAAAGACGTGGACGATCACGCTGCCAAGATCGAGGAGCATCCAACCGCCCTCGGCGTGCCCCTCGACGCGGGCGGCGCGAAAGCCAAAACGCTCCGCGGCCTCGACGATTGCATCGGCGATGGAGCGAACCTGGATGCGCGAGCGTCCGGTCACGATAGCGAACGTGTCCGCGAGAATCGTGCGATCGCGTACGTCGATCGCGGTGAAATCCTCGCCCTTCTTGTCGAGTGCGGCATCCCGCACGATCTCGATGAGCTCTGCCAGGCCTCTCTCTCCTCTAACTAACTTCTACCCCAAAAGCCCGGGCGGCGGCAAGGGCTGACGGCGTCGCAGGCAGACCTTTTTTCGCAAGGTACACGAGCATCTCGCGCAATGTCTCGCGCATCGCCGCATGCACGTCCTTCCGGGCAAGCTCCCAGAGCGAGGCGCGCTCGGCGAAGTCACGCCCAGGCTCGAGGGTGTCGGCGAGATAGACGGCACAGTCGAGAGGCGACATCTCGCTCGCGCCCTCAGTGTGCTTTGAGATAGCAGAGAGAATCTCGGGGTCGGTAACCCCGAAGTCCTCACGCGCGAGGGCCGCGCCGACGCTCGCATGGAGCAGCAGCGGATGCGCGCGCTCGAGCTCGCCCGTGGGAATGCCGCGGGCGTCCGCTTCGGTGATGAGGCGTTCGGGCGGGTAGAGGCGCGCGAGATCGTGCAGCATTCCAGCGATGCGCGCCTTTCGCGTGCTCGCGCCGTAGGCCCGCGCGAGAATCTCGGCACAGCGCGCGACACGAACGCTATGAGCGTATCGGTGCTCCTGACCGATCTGCTCGCGCACCCGTCGCGCGAGGGCGGAGAAGTCGTTTGCCTCTACGATCGCGCGATCGCCTCACGCAGCGCGCAGAGCCGGTTGTGGTAGAGCTCGCTCTTGAGATTTCCCGCCCACATCACGAGCGCGTTTTCATTGTTATCGCTGTAGTAGGCCTTGCGCGACGTCACGGTCGTGAACCCGTACTTCCTGTAGAGCTGCTGCGCGACGACGTTGCTTTCGCGCACCTCGAGCGTCATCCACGTCGCGTTCTGCGCCAGCGCCTCGTCGATGAGGCGCAGCAGCATCAGCTCACCAAAACGCCGCCCACGGTAGCGTTCGCCGACGGCGAGCGTCGTAATGTGCGCATCCTCGAGCACGACCCAAATGCCGCCGTAGGCGACGATACCACCCTCGCAGCGCCCCACGAAGTAGTAGGCGAGCTTGTTGCCGCTGAGCTCGTTGTAGAAAGCGTCGGCGGGCCATTGCGTCGGGAATGCCTCCCGCTCGATGCGCAGCACCTCCGGGACGTCGGCCTGCTGCATCGGCTCGATGACGAGCCGCTCGCCAGCGGGCGAAGGATCGAGATGCGCTTTCACCGGAAGCGCGGCACCTTCGCGGCGGGAAGCTCGCCGTAGTCCGGGGCGACTGCATGCGCACTGAGCGCAGCGTCGCGCGTGCGCGCGACGAGCGCAAGGGCGACGGCAGGGGAGGCCGGCGGAGCGACGCGTTTCACCTGGACTCGGCGTTCGGCAAGGAGTTCGAGCACGTCCTCCGCGTCGCCGAAGAGCGTCAGCTCTGCCGTCTCTCCGAGCAGACGTGAGAGCACCTCAGCGGGCGCGCCGCACGCCGTCGCGCTCCTCCCGCTGCCGTCGCGCAGCCGCGCACAGACGACGCCTACCCGGCCGCGCACGACCGTGAGTGCGCGCGCCGCGCCGCTCCCTTCTTCGAGAAGATCGAACGAGGAAATCGGTACGAGCGGGAGCTGCCATCCGAGC
>JASHTE010000216.1 GCA_030040695.1 Vulcanimicrobiota bacterium
CATCGAGAACATGTCGGTGCATCGCTGCATGATCGGGATGCCGCGCCCTCGTTCAGAGAGCGGCTCGGGGAGCGGTAGCAGGCGATCGGCCGCTGGGCGCTCGACGCCGCGTCCGCTATCGATGACCGTCGCGATGATCTCGCGATCGTCGACGCGGCACTGCACCTCGATGTCGTGGGTCGTATCGGAGTGTTCCACGGCGTTAGCCATCGCCTCGCCCACCGCGAGGAGAAGGGTGTCGATATCCTGGCTCGAGACGTGGTGCCGCCGGGCGAAGCTGCTCAGCGTACGGCGAACTTGAGGAACGTAGCGAGCGTCCGGTGGGACGCACAGCCGCAAAACGCGGTCACTCATTCCACTGCTGGACGGCACGCTGCACTCCATGGCAAGTCCTTGGCTTTATCCCAACTCGCGCTCGTAACTAAACCCGAGCCCGGGCGAGCCGCCGCTATTTTGCGCTCTCTTTACACTGGATATCACAAGTCGCTTTCGGCAACCGACTCGTAGGTCAGGCGAGCGACGCGGCGTATCGCGGCCAGCGAACCATCGTAGTCGACGATGTCCTTGGAGTAGATCGAGAGAACGAATGGTGAATCGCCGAAAGGTTCGATGATGCCGGCGTCATCGCGCGTACCGTCAATCTCGCCGTCTTTGTCGGCAACCGCAACGCCGAACGGCAGGCCGGCGGGAATCTTGTCACGATCCTGCTGTCGTAACAGGAGCGAGATCATCTGGCGGCAGTGCCGAGGCTCGACGATCGTCCGGATCTCCTCCCGCGCTCCGTCTTCTATTTCGTAGAGCAGCGTCGCCATGTCATACGGCGTCGTAACGTTCGGCTCGTGCTCTATCTTCATCGCGTAATCGACGAACGGACGCGCCAGGCGCGTGCTGAGCATTCCCGCCTCGCGGCCGACCTCGTTGATGAGCGAGACCCCGAAGTGCTCGATGAGCATATTCGCTGCCGTATTATCGCTGACGAGAATCATCGGTGCGATGAGCTGGCGCACCGTGAGGCGCGCACCGCTGCGCACATTCTGCATGTAGTCCGATCCGCCGATAAGCAGGTTGTCGTCGTAGCGAATGCGCTCGCGAAGCGTTCCGGGCTTGCGCTCCTCCCAATAGAACGCCGTCGTCATGATGAGCACCTTGATGGTCGAGGCGCACGGAAACTGGTCGTAGGCGTTGACGGCGTAGAGTGCCGGCCCGGGCGCCATCGTGCGCGCAAAGGCGCCGAACGTACCGGGCGCATCGTCAAGGACGTTCCGGATCTGGTCTTCCAACGATTGGGCGCGCACGCGGTACGGCAACATGCCGGATGCCGCCGCTGCGAGTGCCGCTCCGAGAAAGAGACTGCGCTTCATGAGCCGCGTTGTTTGCGCAGCGCCTCTTGCCGCCGGTGTTCCATCTCTTGGAGCTCGAGCATCATCGCGCTGTCGACGCCTTGGACGTCGACGGGCTTGGGAAGCGTCTCCGCCGGTGCAGCCCGCTTCGCCGGCTTGCGCTCTTCGATGGCCTCGTCATCGGCGTGCGTCTTTCGGAGGAAGGCTGCATAGCTCTCCGCGTTGCGCGAGCGGCTCGATTCGCCGAGCGTCGCCGCGTTCGGCACGTGCGAGTCGGCCCCCAGGCTTGCGTCGACGACATACGCGCCCACTCCCACGAGCGATCGCGCGCCGAGGACGAGCTTCTTGGTCGTCGCACGCAGGACGGCGTGCTCCATGACCACGCAGTGCTCGCCGATCTCGATCGGCGCACCCTCAGCGGTGACGACGGCACCGTGCAGAATCGCCGAGCCTGCCGCGATCGTCACGTCGCCGCTCACGACGGCGGTCGGGGCGACGTACGCCTCCTCGTCGATTTTCGGCCGTTTCGCCCCGCAGGAGTAGATCACGCCGATGCCTCCTCTTTGCTTCCTGATACCCAGAGCGGTACTTCACGCTCCGTCCGGCAAGAGCTTCCCAGAAAAAAGCGAGTTTGCGCGAAACGCGCAAACTCGCATGGTAGAGAACGAAAAAGGCCTCGCCTTAAGCGGCGGCCTTCTTCCGACGACGGCGACGCGTGGTCTTCTTGCGCCCAGTCTTACGCGCTGCCTTGCGGCGCGTGGTCTTGCGCGCTCCGGCCTTACGCCGTCTGCGTCTACGCGGAGCTGCTGCCGCCTTGGACGCGGCTTTCTTTCTCCGTCTCTTAGCTGCCATGTGTGTGCAACTATCCTTTCTCCGGTCGCTCTTCGCGACCAGGGTCGTTGCCTACCTTATACAGTATTAACGGAATTTATGCAAGTTTTGGGCGACGGCGGCATTCGGATCGATGTCGACATCGCGGGATCCGGTGAGCAGAGCATCGTTTTGTTAGCCGGATTTCCGCTCTCACGCAAGATCTGGGACGAGACGGTGCAGCAGCTCGCGACGGCGCATCGTGTCGTGCGTCCGGACCTGCGCGGCATGGGCACGAGCGCGGTCAGCGACGGTCCGTATCTCATGGAATCGCTCGCGGGAGACGTGGCTGCGGTGCTCGACGCGCTCGGCATCCAGCAAGCGACGCTCGTCGGCCACTCCCTCGGCGGTTACGTCGCACTTGCCTTCGCGCGGATGTTCACGGAGAGGCTCGACGCGCTCGCACTCGTCTGTAGCCGCCTTTCCGCCGATACGCCGGCGCAGGCGAAGGACCGGGAGCGCCTCGCGGAACGGCTTCTCCTGGAAGACGAACCGGATGCGCTCGTCAGCGCGTACGCTGCGCGTTTGCTCTCGAGCGAAACAAAGGAACGACGGCCTGAGATCCTCGAGCGTGTCAGCGAGATCATCCGCGGCATCGATCCGCGCGGCGCCGCCGCGATGCTACGCGGCATGGCCGCGCGCAGCGCATCCGACGACATCGCGCCCGAGATCGGCGTTCCGGTGCTCGTTCTCAGCGGGGCGCTCGATGCGGTGGTGACGCTTGACGAAGCGCGTAGCACCGCTTCAGCCTTTCCGCGCGGGACGCTCGTAATCGCCCGGCACAGCGGTCACCTGCCGATGATCGAGGAACCCTCGTTCACTGCCGCTGCGCTCGAAGAGTGGATCGGCAAGATCACGCCCGCGAGCGAGAGCGGGTCGTAAGCGCCGACTTCCACGTCTTCGCCGCCGCCGCGGCGCAGCGCGCGAAGCGCTTCGAGCGCCTCGGGCGGCGCAAACTGCTCGCCTCCGATGCCTGCAACGAAACGGCCGCCGCGAAGCTCGCCGCGCGCCTCCATTCGGCGCAACACGACGACGAGCTCACGCCAAGCCGGCGCAAGCGACTCGCGAGCGACGATATCGCGGCAGAGAACGCCCCAGCGCGCCAAGAGGCGGCGCGCAAATGCTTCAACTTCGATGCGCTCCCGCGATGCGGCAAGGACCGTCCAACGGCCGCTCGAGGAACGCGGCCGCGCACGTAGCCCCTTCTCGCCGAGGCGTCGCTTCGCATCGATGAGCGAGCGTAAGGCGTCGAAGCCGTCGGCGGTGACGCAGCCGGCCGCTACGAGTTCCCAGAGCGCTTCCTCGACCTCGCTTGCGAGACGCTTCGTTCCGCGCATAATCTCAGAGAAGAACGGCGCGCCACGCCCTTCGATCTCGGCAAGCACGAGCTGCGCGGTGTGCGAGAGGCGTTCGGTCTCGTATTGCCGGCGCGGCGTCAGCTCTTCGGCGCTCTCACGCAGCAACAGCGTCACGGGCGCGAGCTTTGTCGGCCGTACCCGCCTGCGCGTAGCCTCCTCCTCGGCCGGCTCGAGTGCCGGATGCGGGGAGAGACGGCCCCACATCACGTCGCCGGAGTAACAGAGCCGGTCGAGGTACTCAGGGCGATACCCGACGATGCGCGCCGGAAGAATCTGCGTTTCCCAGGCAGCCGCGGGTGCTTCGTATCCTTCGAGTTGGCGCACGATCTGCAAGGTGCCGTCGATGCCGAACAGGCGTGTCGTCGGCGCAGCGTGTTGCCAACGATAGAGAAAGCGCACGTATTCGGCAATGCTCACCGGCTCGATCTCGCGGCGCAACTGCCCGATCGTCAGCCTGTGGATTCTCGCCAACACCCTCCTATTGCACCACTGCTCGCTCCCTTTCGTCCCTGCGTTTGTCGCCTCGCTCATCGGCTTGTCATCCCGAGCGTAGCGAGTGGAGCTCGCGGAGTCGAGGGGCCGCTCCAGAGTTTTACGACGGTGGTTCGACTCCGCACTCACTCCGTTCGTGCTACGCTCACCATGACAATCGTACGGTACACTTCGCCCACTCGGCTCCTCCGCAGAAACGAAAGGTGAGCTTCGCAGATTGGGTTCTTCTGCCGCGACTGTCGCCGTGGGCCCCCAACGTCCTCGCAATACTTGACCTTGCGTTTCCAGTTCGAGGAGTGCCGACTCGATCGACGGCGCATCGAAGCCCAAGCGTTCGCAAAGCTCGGCCACCGTGACCGGGCCGCTGTGCTCGAGCCATCCGCGTAGAATCTCGGTTGGGCTCTCAGCGTCGGCGAGGCGCTCGGCGCAAACCCAGAAGGTGCGCCCACCCCGCGCGACTGTCGTCGCGCGCCGCTCCTGCACGAGATGCGCGAACCACGCCTGCCAGGCGGGAACCGGCGTGACAACGACGAGGGTCGCGAGCGCGTCGTGCAACTCGTCGGCGTCACGAACGAGCGGCTGAACCTCTCGCGACACCGTCGCGATGGCCTCGCCATCGAGAATGCCCGCCTCCTGCTCCTCGCCAAGCGTTCGACGAAGCTGCACGGCGCGCGCACGGCGCTCCTCGAGCGGTGCGTCGTCGAGGAACGCGTAGGGATTCGCATTGAGGATCTCGTGCGAGAACGGTGAGGGCTCCGGTGTGTCGACTGCGTAGGTTGCAATATCGCCGAGCTCGATCCCATCGAGAATCTCGCGGAGCGCGTCGACGTCCATCGCCTCGCGCAGGCAGTTGTCGATCGTCTCGCGGACGAGCACGTGATCGGGAACGCGAATCGGGCCGGAGAGATTCTCCGCGCAGGCGGCCTGGTCGGGAAAAACCGCCGCGACGAGGTCATCGGCTCGCATGCGGATGATCTGTGGAGGCACTTTTCGCCCGCCGCGACGACGAAGTATCGCAAGCGAGCGTGTTGCGTTCCAACGCCAGCGCGCTGCGAACATCGGCGCGGGCAGCATGGCCTGCGTGAGCACGTCTTCGACACTCGCCGATTTTACGAACTCGAAGACGATCTCGAGCGGGAAGGCGTGCTGCTCCGTGAGCGAGAGCACGATGCCGTTGTCGGTAGCTGCGGCTTGCAACTCGAGATTGAAGGAGCGGCAGAAACGTTTTCGTAGCGCGAGCCCCCACGCGCGGTTGACACGCGCGCCGAACGGCGTGTGCAGCACGAGCTGCATCCCCCCTGCTTCGTCGAAGAAGCGCTCCGCCACGACGAGGCGATCGCCCGGGAGCGCTCCGAGCGCGCGCTTTCCGGCGCGTACGTACGCAACCGCCTGCGCAGCGCCTGCATCGTCGAGGCCGCACTCTGCGACGAGAAAGGCGCGCGCATTCTCGTCGTCGCTCTCATCGATACGTTCGCGGAGCGAGCAGACTTCGCGTGAGAGCTCGATCGTGCGCCCGAGCCCCTCGCCGTTCCAGAACGGAATCGAAGGCGGCGCGCCGTGCGCATCCTCGACGCGGACGACCCCGGCTTCGATCTTCCGAATCAGCCACGAGTTGCTTCCGAGGAGGAAGATGTCGCCCGCCATCGACTCGATGGCGAAATCCTCGTCGAGCGTTCCGACGATCTGCCCTTCAGGCTCGACGACGACGGTGTAGTTCGCATTGTCGGGAATCGCGCCACCGCAAGTAATCGCAGCGAGCCGCGCGCCGCGCCGCGGGCGCAAGCGTCCGTTGACACGATCGTAGTGGATGAACGTTCCGCTCCTTCCGCGCGACGTTGCGATGCCGTCGCTCAACATGGAGAGCACGTGCTCGAAGTCGGCGTGTGCGAGATCGCGGTAGGCGTACGTGCTCCTCGTGAGCGCGTAGAGCTCGTCGGCGCTCCACTCGCCTTCGGCACACGCGGCGACGACCTGCTGTGCGAGTATGTCGAGCGGCGCGCGCGGAATGCGGAGCGCGTCCATCGCGCCGCTGCGCAGTGCGCGCACGAGAGCGGCGCACTCGACGAGCTCGTCGCGTGTCGTCGCGAAGATCACGCCCTTCGGCTTTGCGCCGATCCAATGGCCGGAGCGGCCGATCCGCTGCAGCGCCACGCCGATCGCGCGCGGCGTCCCCAACTGAACGACGAGATCGATCGCGCCGATATCGATGCCGAGCTCGAGCGAGGCGGTTGCGACGACCGCTCGCAGCTCGCCGTTCTTCAACCGACGCTCGGCCTCGAAGCGTGCCTCACGCGAGAGACTGCCGTGATGCGGCATGAGCGCGTCCTCTCCGAGCCGCTCGCCGAGCGCAAAGGCGACGCGCTCGCTCATGCGCCGTGTCGGCACGAAGACGAGCGTCGTGCGATGCGCGAGGACGAGCTCGGCGACGCGATCGTAGATCTCATCCCACATCGGCGTGCTCGCGACGGCACTGAGCTCATCGCGCGGCACCTCAACCCGTACCTCCATCTCGCGTCTACTGCCGACGTCGACGATGCGCGTTGCCGGGCCGAGAAGGCGCGCTACCTCTTCGACCGGTTTCACCGTCGCAGAGAGGCCGATGCGCTGCGGTTTCTCTCCGCGCTCCCGGGCGACGAGCGCATCGAGACGCGCGAGCGTCAACGCGAGATGCGCGCCGCGCTTGTCGCCAGCCATCGCATGGATCTCGTCGACGATGACGGTCTTCACGCTTTCGAAGAGGCGTCGCGAGCGCTGTGCCGTGAGGAGAATGAAGAGCGACTCCGGCGTCGTCACGAGCACATGCGGCGGTTTACGCAGCATCTCCGCGCGTTGCGCAGGCGTCGTATCACCGGTGCGAACCGCCGTTCGGATGGTTTCGAGTGAGATGCCGCGCTCGACGGCACGCAGTTGTAGCTCGTGCAGCGGCAGCTCCAAGTTCTTGCGGACGTCGTTCGAGAGTGCTTTCAGCGGCGAGACGTAGACGACGAGCGTTGCGTCGGGAAGCCGGCCCTCTTCCGCGCGCCGTACGAGGTCGTCGAGGCAGATCGAAAACGCCGCGAGCGTCTTTCCCGAGCCGGTGGGCGCGCAGATGAGGATGTCGCTGCCCTGCGCGACGAGCGGCCATCCCCGCTGCTGTGGCTCCGTCGGCTCGCCGAAGCGTTGCGCGAAC
>JASHTE010000217.1 GCA_030040695.1 Vulcanimicrobiota bacterium
TCGTCACCGGAGCGTAGGATGCATTCCTCAGCCGCGCGGCATGACGGCCGTAGATCACTGCTATGACGACGATGATGAGAAACGCCGAGATCAGCGCGATGAGCATCGCCCTGCGATTTTGCATTGCTACTCCTTCGCCGCTGCACGCAGCAATCTTCGTTCGAGCGCCAGCGCGCCGGGCGCCATTCGCGCAACGAAAAATGCAACCGCAGCGAGAATGAGATCGAATAGGACGTGCGGCCAATCGGCGGTTGCGGCATCCCCGGGGCCGAAGCATCCGCACCCGGCCGGGATATGGCGCACCACTACCGAGGCGATCGCCGCCGCGTAGGCCAGGAACATTACGCCGACGGTGATCGCCGAGACTCGCGTGAAGAGCCCGATTACCAAGTAGAAGCCGAAGATCAGCTCGATCGGCGGCAGCGCAACGGCGAGCGGTACGATCACCGGTGAAGGAAGCAACCGAAACCCGGCGATCACGCTCGCCAGCCACTCGGGATGCGTTACCTTGAGCGCGCCCGCCACGATCAACAGGCCTCCGAGAGCAACGCGCAGCACGAAAACCAGCCAGGTCACAAATCTGCCTTTTGCGCGGTTTGTGCTAGGGTGCCTGCCGCGGACGGCGTAGCCTAGAGGTGCCTTCCGTGCGCTTCATCTCAGTCGCCCTTCCCTTCGCGGTAGCCGCCTGCCCGAGGCTCTCCATCGCCGCTTGATGCTGCACGCGCTGTTCCTCATCGTCTCCCTCGTTCCGATTCACGGGCTCGTTCTGGACGTGCAACGGAACGGTATCGTCATCGTGCGCACCGACCCTGCGACGCTGACGCTTCCAGCACAGACGCGCGCCTACCGCGCGCCGCGGGCGTCGCTACTCGCCGGATCCGGCGTCGACGCATTTCTCGATCGCAGTACCTCGCCGTGGACGCTGCGCGACGCCGTCATAGCCGGCCCGTTCGTGCCCGGGCTCCCGGATCCGGGGAGGGTCGTCCCAGTCGATGAAGGCAGCGCGCTTCCGGCCGCCCTTCTCATCGATCAACAAGGGCATCTCGTACAGCTCCGCAGCGCTTTCGCCGGAAAGACCCTATTGCTCAGCTTCATCTTCACCCGTTGCCCAGATCGCAATCTCTGCCCGGCCATCAGCGGCAAGTTCGCATATCTTCAATCGCATCTCGACCCCAAGCACTTCGCGCTCGCTGAGATAACGCTCGATCCCGCATACGACTCGCCACGTGTCCTCGCGGAGTACGGCGGGGCCTACGGTGAAAACGTGAGGATGTGGTCGTTATTCACGGCGCGCGGGACGACGACGACGAGGCTCCTCGACGCATTCGGCATCAACTCACTGCGTGTCAGCCCGAGCAATTTCATTCACAATGACAAGCTCTTCATCGTCGCCTCGAATGGCCGCGTCGCCGACGTCATCACGACGGCGGGGTGGGACCCCGACGGCGTGATCGCGCAGGCGCGTGCGGTCGAAGGTCTCGCGAGCAATCCTTTCGAGCGCTTCAAGCTTTCGCTCATCGCCGACGTCGTCGCCATGTGCGGAGGCAGCCAGTGGGCTGGTATCGTGCTCCTCGAGCTCTCGCTCTTCTTCATCATTACGCTCTTCGTCTCGGCTGGGCTATGGTACGTCGCGCGCACGCTCTGGGGGAGAGAATCGTAGCGACTGCCAAATGCAGCCCTCGTGGCCGGACCGAGGAAGCCCTTCGAACCGCCGACCGAGGAACAGCGTGCCTTCCTAGAGCGTGCAATCGAGCAATACGGCAAGGCGACCTACAATTTCGCCTATCGCCTGACACGGAACGAGTCGGATGCCGCCGACCTGACCCAGGAGGCCTTCATCCGCGTCTATCGCGCCTGGCGGAGCTTCGTACCAGGAACCTCCTTCCTCTCCTGGGTCTACAGGATCGTTACGAACCTATACAGGGACGAACTTCGCAGGCGGAAGGGACGTTATCAGGAGGAGATTCCGGACGACAACGCCCCGCAGGAGTTCGGGGGGGGGCGCCCGCTGGCAGTCGAGCCGATCGACGAGTACGTCGAGCAGCAGATGAGCGAGCCGGTGGCCAAAGCGCTCGAAGAGCTAACCCCAGACCAACGCGCGGTGCTCGTGCTGGCGGACATTGAGGAGTATAGTTATCAAGAGATTGCAGAGGTCGTTGGCTGTTCGATTGGAACCGTGCGCTCGCGGCTCCATCGTGCACGCAACCAGCTCCGCAGACTCGTGATCCAACATAGAGCGGCATTATGATCAACGAACACGTTACCACAGACACACTCGTCGATTATCTCCACCGCGAGCTCGCGCCGGAAGACGACGCCGCCGTGCACGCGCACCTGGCAGCGTGCCGTGCCTGCACCGTAGCCTATGAAGCGGAGGCCCGTCTCACGGATCAACTGTGCAGCAACGCGCGTGCCGAGGAGCGTGAGCTACCGCCGGCCGTCGTCGCTCGTATTCGTAGCGAGATCGCGCAACAGACGCAGCCGGCGTGGTGGCGACAGCTGACGCTCGTGCTCCGCCCAACGGTAGGGTTCCCGGTCGCGGCGGTGCTTGTGCTCGCGGTCGTTCTCGGTTTCTCCTAGATCCGCACGCACACCATGGGGGCGCCGGCGATCGCCGCCACATACTATCTCGATGACCACGCGGCGCTCGCGACGAGCTCGCTACCGTTCTCTGAGACCGCCGTTGTTCCATCGACACTCGAGCAGAGTAACAGCAGCACCGAGGCCTCGCGCGCCGCGTCGATAGCATCCAACGTTCTCGCGCGCGAATGAGGCTCCGTAGCGGCTTCGCGCTCCT
>JASHTE010000218.1 GCA_030040695.1 Vulcanimicrobiota bacterium
CGGCGGTGTGGCCTCCGCGAAACGCGCCTTCAGCCAGTCGATCGCAAAAGGCGCGCTCGTCAAGCCGGCCCAAAAGTGACCGCCGCCGTCGAGACGTAAGAGATCGACGTGCGCGCCATCGGCACAGGCGCTTCGCACAAAGGCTTCTGTAATCGAGGGGGTAACGACGGGATCGCTCGTTCCTTGGATGACGAAGAGCGGAGCCGTCACGCGTGCCGGATCGGCGGAGTTCTCGTTCGCTGCTCCTACCCAGACCGGTGAGGTCCAGAATGCCGGAAGGAGCATACTCGACGTCAACAACTTTGCGGTAATGAGCACGCGGCTCGCCTCAAAGCGCGTCTGCGAGCACTGGCGCGCGACAAGCTTCACGATCGGAATTGCCGGGTGGTGCGTCACGGCATCCATCGGCGTGTCATAGATGCTCGACCACGAAACGAGCGTGTACGCCGCGAGGAGCCTTCCGGGAACGGTGCCGAGGATGTTGTGGAGGTTCTGCTCGAGCGAGGTTGGAGGCGCGGCCGCGATGACACCCGCGAGCGAGAGTTCCGGCGCATACTCGGGAGCGATCTCGCCAACGAAGAGCGCTGCCTGCGCTCCTTGCGAATGCCCCCACGCGACATATCGATCCGAGGCATCGGCCTCCGGGAGCTCGCGCGCGGCGCGCACGGCATCGATGACGGCGCGCGCCTCAGAGACGCCGACGAGATACGGGTGCATACCGGGCGTCCCGAGTCCCGGGTAATCAGTTGCGGCGATTACATAGCCGTCTGCGATAAGCGTCGAGAGCCCCGGAATCGAGATGAAGAGGTTTCTGCCTCTGGACGGGGCACACGCCTGCGCAATTCCGGTAGTCGGATGCGCCCAGGAGATGACATCTCTGCCGCCTGGGGGCGGCGGCGCGTTTGGTACGATGATGACTCCGGAGACCTCTCGCTGCTCGCCCGAAAGACTCGTCGACTCATAGACGACCCTCCACATCCGGGCATTCGCCGGTCCACGCATCGGCGTTACCGAGACGAGGTCCCCCGGGTGCGCTGCGACCGTGCTCGTCGCGCAGAGAGTGCACGCAAGGAAAAGCGCTACGCGCCGCATGGGAGGTATTTCAGCGTTGCCATCCTCTCGCCCCCCACGAGACCAAGGGTACATGGTGTATGCGTCGTTACCGCGAACCAGGTACGGGATGACCTGGCTTCAGTGCGTCGCCTACTTTTTCGGCGGCGCGTTCCTCACGAATAGCATTCCCCATATTGTCAGCGGCTTGATGGGCCGTGCGTTTCCAAGCCCGTTTGCGAAACCACCCGGCAAGGGGCTCTCCTCGCCGGTGGTCAACGTGCTTTGGGGCTTCTTCAACGCCGCGGTGGGTTACGTTCTCGTCTGCCGTGTCGGAAATTTCGACCTACGCTCTTGGGACGACGTCCTTGCCGCGGGACTGGGTGTTCTCGTCACAGGCGTTATGCTCGCCCTTACATTTGGCCAACAAAATAACTCTGTTCGGTAGCACCAGCTGCGGTCGGGGATCGCGGCCCAGAGAAGCCGCCTACGTCGTAGGCCTGCTCCGGACGTAGCGCTCAATCAGTTGATCGGCAACGTCGTTGAGGTCGGCCCCCACCACCTCCGGCTGCGGACCGACGGCTAACACATCGTTTCCGGGGCGCTTTATCAGAGCAGCATGCCAACCCGCACCCAGCGCACCGATCGTATCCCACATGTGCGATGCAATGAGGAGCATCTCGGATGGCTCTGCGCGGAGCTGCCCCTCGACGTACGCATATGCTTGCGGCGACGGCTTGTGATGGCCGACCTGATCGACGCTGAAGCGTCGCTCGAACTTGTCGACGATGCCGCCATGCACCAGCTGGCGCGTCTGAACCTCGAGCAGATTGTCCGTGAGTGTGAAGAGGCGAAAGCCCGCCTTGCGCAGCTTATCCAAGGCCGCCGGAACCTCCGGATGCGGCGGCATCGTGGCGAACGTATCTGTGAGGTTCGCCTTGTCGGCATCCGAAACTGTGACGCCTCGCGTTCTCGCCAGCATCTCGAGCACGGCAGCGCCGATATCGGTGAAGGGCACGTAGACGCCGGCAAGCGTCAGCGCCTGCGAATAGAGGATGAGATCGGCAAACCACAGCCGCATAACGCCGCCGTCACCGAAGATGCGTTCGAAGACCGGCGTCACCGACTCCAAATCGAGCAGCGTCTCGTTGACGTCGAACACAACTAATGGAAGCTTGTCGAGCATCTCAACTCGATTCCGCAAATGGTCTGACATACCGCACGAGAGAAACAGTAAACGTACCGGGTTCTTCCGTCATCGGCAGGTGGGCCGACTTCTCAAACCAGACGAAGTGCTTGGCAGGAGCGTCCACCTCGGCGAACCATTCGGCAGCCACGTCTGAGTTGACGTTGACGTCGTGGCGACCGGCGAAAATCACCAGTGGACAACGTACCGTCCGCACGGAGCTCCTGTCGGTTGCCAAAACCTCGGGAAGCAGATGCGCTTCCGAAAACTCATTTCCATCCCAGATGTGGGTGCGCTCTACCTCTGTGTAATCTGGCGACAGAGCCGCGAGATCGGACTCGTCGTCGTTGCCGCGCCGAAAAGCCATGACGCCACCGTAGTAATCGAGCCACCTGCGCTGCGTGTAAATCTGCTCGAGCGTCGGCACCTTGGCTCGGGCGAAGTACGGCGCTATCGATTGAAGCTCTCGAATGGCGCGCGTGTTGCCGGCCCGCTGCGCCTGGCGCATCGCGAACTTCCAGCCACGGCGTTCGCTTTCCGGTCCATTCGTCAGCTGTCCGACCCCGAGGTACGCGTCGAGCATCTCCGGGTATCTCGTCGCGAGCTCCAGACCGAGATAACTTCCCCACGAATGTCCGAGCACGGTAACCTTCTTCTTCCTTAGGATCCGGCGAGCCCAGTTCACCATTTCCAAAGCATCCGCGATCATACGCTCGAACGTGAGCGTCGGCCCGACACTGACGGGATCGTTGATGAGATACGTCTTTCCGGCGCCGCGTTGATCCCATTGGACGACCGTGAAGTAGTCCTCCCATCCATGCCACCACCAGCTCATGGGTATCGAGACGTAGCCAGGTCCCCCGTGGATGAAAAGAAGGACGGGATTGCGACGATCGGCGCCGCGAACGGAAACCCACTGCTCGATACCGCCGATCCGAACGGTTTCCAGGAGCTCGATTCCCTCCGGGTTGACGATGCGTCGAGCCTTGCTGATGATCTTCACGCCACGATCGACACACGATGCCGCGCCCTTAGCGGGAGCGGCGACGTCCAGCACGGGACCGGCGACCAGGCCGAGACCGAGGCCGCGCAGGACTTCGAGCCGTGTCGGCTTCATGCCCATCGTGTATCCAGAGGTTTCGTCGGAGGGAGTGTTGTCCATCTTGGTGGAGACTGGAGGGATGCTATGAGCTTCACCGATGTTCCACTCGTCGCTCCGCCCGAAGAGGTCTTTCCGTCGTTGACCGATGCGCAGATTGCCCGCATCCAGCGATACGGACAGCGACGAGACGTGAGCGCGGGCGAGATACTCATAGAGCAGGGCGACGCGTACATGGCGTTCTTCGTGATCTTGTCGGGCGAGCTCGAGGCAGTGCGGGCGTCGGACCCGGACAAACCGATCGTCACGTTGAGCGGAAGGGGACAGTTCAGCGGCGAGATCAACGCGCTTTCCGGGCGCCGAGCGCTCTTTTGCATTCAAGCCTCAACGGCCGGCGAGCTCGTCCAGCTCGAGCGTCAGCAACTCATGGCGCTCGTCCAAACCGATGCTGAAATCGGCGAGATCGTCATGCGAGCGTTCATTTGGCGTCGCGTCGCGTTCGCCCGGGCCGGGGTCGGCGACGTCGTGCTCATCGGGTCGGTACATTCCCCCGATACCTTGCGCCTGAAAGAGTTCCTCGTGCGCAACGGGCATCCATATGCGTACATCGATCTCGAGCATGATGCCGACGTCGAGCAACTCATGACGACCTTCAACGTCGCCGCGAGCGAGATCCCGGTTGTGATTTGCCG
>JASHTE010000219.1 GCA_030040695.1 Vulcanimicrobiota bacterium
ACGCCGGCATCCCGCTCACGCATCGCGCGCTTTCGTCGTCATTCGTCGTTGCGACGGGACATGAAGACCCGGTGAAGCAAGGCTCCGCGATCGATTGGGCGGCACTCGCCCGCTCGAGTGCGACGCTCGTCTTCGTCATGGGCGTCGAGCGCTTGCAACAGATCGCGCAGCAGCTCGTTGCACACGGGCTCGACCCGACGACGCCCGCAGCGGTCATCGCCGACGGTACGCGGCCCTCGCAGCATTGCGTCATCGGAACGATCGCCTCGATTCAGGAAGACGCGGAACGCGCGCGGATTCTACCGCCGGCGGTGCTCGTCGTCGGAGCGGTCGTGCGCTTGCGCGAGACGCTGCGGTGGTACGACCGCGCGTCGCTCTTCGGCAAACGTGTTCTCGTCACTCGACCGCTGCGCGAGGGATCGCAGAGCGTCTCTGCGTTCCTCGCCTCCGGTATGGAGCCGATCATCGCTCCGACGGTCGAGATCGCACCGCCCGACGACCCCACGCCGGCGCTGCGCGCGCTCGGCGAGATCAACGGTTACGTCTGGGTCGTCTTCCTCTCGCGAAACGGCGTCGATGCATTCTTCGAAGGCCTTCGAGCGCAAGGGCGGGACGCGCGTGCGCTCGGCTCCACGAAGGTCGCCGCAATCGGGGCGAAGACGGCCGAGCAGCTCGGGCAGTATGGCGTTCGCGCGGACCTGGTGAGTGGGCGGGCGACGAGCGAGGATGTCGTACGCGCTCTCCTCGACTGCACCCGCGAGGGAGATCGCGTACTCATCTACGCCGCGCAGGAAGGGCGCGACATCGTTCGCACCGTTCTCGCCGAGAGCGGACGCCTGCCCGTTGCAGTCGCAGCGTACAAGACTCGCGTCGTCTCCGATCCTCACTTCGCCGAGAAGGTCGCAAGCGCCGATATTCTGACGTTCACAAGTGGTAGCACGGTGCGCGCTTTCGCGCAACTCCTCGATGGGGATGCCGCAGCCTGCGAGGCGGCACGCGGCAAGGTCGTCGCCTGCATCGGTCCAATCACTGCGAACGAGGCGCGCGCGGTCGGGCTGCACGTCGACGTTGTTCCCGAAAGCTTCTCGATGGAAGACCTGATCGCTGCCCTGGAGGCGTACGCATCGGCACCGGCATAACGCAGATCGCAATCGGGTGCATCGCGTCGTTTGCGAT
Organism: Vulcanimicrobiota bacterium; assembly: GCA_030040695.1. Taxonomy (GTDB): domain Bacteria; phylum Vulcanimicrobiota; class Vulcanimicrobiia; order Vulcanimicrobiales; family Vulcanimicrobiaceae; genus Tyrphobacter. The sequence continues at coordinate 1,177 of JASHTE010000219.1, forward strand.
CGCTTCGACCGCATACGTTTTTCGCGCGCTCGCGTCGAGCGGCGCTGTTGCTGCATTTGTCGTCGGAACGATCGTGTTCGGTATCGGCGGCCTTCCCGCAGCGGAGGTACTGCTCGCGTTCTTCATCAGCTCGTCGCTCCTCTCGCGACTTGGCGTACGCCGAAAGCGTCTTCTCGTCGATTGGGGAAAACAAGGCGCCCGCGACGCCTCGCAGGTACTCGCGAACGGCGGCGTTGCAATGATGTGCGTCGCATTCTCTCCCGTGACGCACGCCCCGTTGCTGCTCGCCTTCGCCGCCGCGCTCGCCGCCGCCAATGCCGACACGTGGTCGACGGAGATCGGCACGCTCGCGCGCCGCGCGCGCTCGATTCTTACCTTTCGCCCGGTCGTGACCGGACTCTCGGGCGGCGTCTCGCTACCGGGAACGCTCGCGCAGCTCGGGGGCGCAGCCTTCGTCGCCTCCGTCGCGTATGCGGTTCATCTCGCGCCGTTTTGGCCCGTCGCGATCGGTGGCGTCGCCGGAGGCCTCTTCGACTCAATCCTTGGCGCAAGCGTGCAATCGTTACGCTGGTGCCCATCCTGTGCGCGCCCCTGCGAGACGAATCCGCACGTCTGCGGAACACCAACGACGATGTTCCGCGGCCTCTCGTGGGTCGATAACGATGCGGTCAACTTCCTCGCGACGCTCTGCGGCGCCGCAGTCGCCGTCCTCGTCGCCTCACATTGGCCGAACTTACGGTAAAGCGCGCAATCGCGAGCGGAGCGGCGTTACGGTGTCATCCCGAGCGTAGCGAGTGAAACGAGCGAAGTCGAGGGACCGGCTCGGGGCTTCGTCGCGACAACAACTTTCCATTAGAGGGAAACTTGCCAAGCTCGGGCCCCCAAACGTCCCAACCTTCAGTCGCCTCTCTAGCAAACAACTCTATACGAGGGCGATCCCCACATAGCGCGGTAATGCGCCGACGAAATATTGATGGTTTGCGGCTATGCTCGCCACGTGGCTCCAAAACAACTTGTCCCTGGCCTAGGTCAAGAAGCGGGAATGGCCGTCCGGCAGGCGTCGTGGTTGCCGCGAGGATGAACTCCGTCGTTGGCTTAGTAAACGTCGGCGGGACGCCCTGACCTCGTATCACCTCACCTCGTCGATTCGTCTTCACCCACACGTACGCGACGCCCCGATAGTGCAAGCCCCACTTTTGAATCAGCTCGATGGCAAAGTTCAAACGCGGCCCGGTCGCCCAGAGAAACAACGCCGCCTTCTTAGCCATTATGGAGCGCACAGGCAGCCCCGCCAGGTCCTGCTGGCTCATCAGCGGATAGTGCTTCGCGGCTGCAGCATCCTTGATTTGGCTACCATAATAAAACCATGGCGGATCCGCGTACACGATATCGTACGTTCGTTGAGGGAACGGCGGCAACCGATTCTCGTCGTGTGCCGGAGCGACGTTGCGCCGCGCCAGCCGCTTCAGCTGCTGCTGATTTTTTGCGGAATAGCGATCGAGCCGATCGAGAACGCCTTCCGGCAGCGCATAGACCGACGAAGGCGCTTTGAGGGCACGGCCGTTATACTTCACCGAACGCCTCCGTCGCATTAAGGGTGGTTTGCCAGAGCAAGATGCGGTCCTTCGACTCCGCTCACTTCGTTCGCTACGCTCAGGATGACAAGGAGCGCCGGCGCGGAGTTAACCTTGAGCGCGCGAAGCGCAGTCGAAGGGCTCGGAATGACAGGCGCAGGTTAGCCACCGTACTTCTTCTTCAGATAGGTGATGATGGCGTCATCGTCGTCGGCAATCTTCACGTCGCCGTCGATCATCGAGGGAATGCCGGTTGTGCCGAAGAGCTCCTGGACGACCGTGCGCTGCGAGTGCTCTCGCGGGACGTTGACGACGCGGTAGTCGAGCAAGAGATCCGTCATTGCCGAGCGAACGCGCGCACAATACGGGCACCATTCGGCTTGGTAGAGTACGATACCGGTCGCAATCACAGAATTGCCTTCCCTAAACCGGAGCAGATGAGTCCGACGGTAAGCGCTCCCGTCTGATTCGAGCGATCGAGAATTGGGTTGATCTCCACCATCTCGATCGAGCCGAGGCGCTCCGACTCCGCAAGCATCTCCATCGCGAGGTGTGCCTCGCGGTAGCTCAGGCCTCCTTTGACCGGCGTGCCGGTTCCGGGCGCCTCGCTCGGGTCGATGGCGTCGAGGTCGAAGGAGACGTGCATTGGGCGTTGCTCCGCGCCCGCTATGCGCATGGCCTCTTCCATAACGTGCGCCATTCCGAAACGATCGATCTCCGTCATCGTGAACGTGCGAACTCCGCGTTCGCGCAGGATGCGCTTCTCCGCTTCGTCGACGTCCCGGAGCGCGAGGATAGCCGTATGCTGCGCGACGGCATCACCACGCTCGAGGATGAACCAGAGCGGCATCCCGTGCACGTTACCGGTGCGCGAGCTGTCGGGGCTGTTGATGTCGGCGTGGGCGTCGATCCAAAGTAGACCCGGCGGGCGAGCGTAGGCGCGGTGCAGCCCCGCAAGCGTCCCCATCGCGATCGAATGATCGCCGCCGAGTACGATCGGCATTCCGCCGTCGCGCACGGAACGCTCGACAACACCGGCGAGACGCCCGCAGACTTCCTCGATGACGTCGTAGTAATGCGCCTGGCGGTCGTTACTGCGCACCGCCTCTCGAATCGGAACGTAGAGATTGCCGTGATCGACAACCTCTTGGATGCCGAGCGCAGAGAGACGCTCGTGCAGGCGAGCGTACCGCACGGCAAAGGGCCCCATGTCGACGCCGCGCCGGCTCGCACCGAGATCCATGGGAACGCCGATGACATCCGCGCGACTCATAACCCGTCAACTGCTCGGGACGGCCACACGCGCTTGACCGCTCGCGCGAAGACCCCCGACGCCCATCGCAGAGGAACGCCCAAGAGCTGCCACGCTCCGGTAAGATATCCATCATCGAGGTCGATGAGAAAGAGGTAGAACCAGTGACGCCGCGTGAGAGTGTCGCTCCACGCACGCGCTGCACGCACGCCCTCGGGCGATCTCGCTTGTAGTGCCGCCAAAACGTCGCCGTCATCGGGCGCATCGCGGACGATACGCGCGAACTCGCGGTGGCGCAGGCCGAGGCTACGCAGCAGCTCCCGATCGAGCGGGCTCTGTCCGAAAAGATAATCGCCGAGGTTGCCGCAAAGCGCGGCGCGCGTCTTGTCGATGAGCCTCGGCAACCAGCGAATCTGGCCGAGCGACTCGCTCCAGCGCCGCGGCGGCCTCCGGCGCAGATCCGGCACGCTCATGCGACGCGCTTACCCGCCCCTCACCCTTTCTCCCGCAGGCATCCGCGACGGTGCGGACGTACTCGGCAAGGATGCCGCTCACGACGCGGGCCGTCTTTGCCGCCGTCGCAGTCGCGCTCGTCGTCGCCGGTTGTGCGTGGCACC
>JASHTE010000220.1 GCA_030040695.1 Vulcanimicrobiota bacterium
AACGGTACGAAGGGCGCACGACGCCCGTCTTCTCGCCGATCGGCGCCCACCGTTCCGGAAAGTCACTTTGAAAAGGGAAGATGCCGAGCGTCGGAGCGCCCACCGCGGCAGCGATATGCATGACGCCGGTCGTGATGCCCACGTAGCCCCGCGATGCGCGCGCGAGCGCGCCAAATCCCCCGACACCGAGCCCGCCCGCGAGCGAGATCACGTGCTCGCCGGCGATCGACTCGGCGATCGCTCTCTCCGCCGCGCTCCCCGTAACGGCGATCGGTACGCCGAAGCGCTCGTGCAGCCCATTCGCAAGCCGGCGCCATCCGCCCGTCGGCCAGCCCCGCTGTGACGCAATCGCATTCGAAGGGTGCAGGACGAGGAAGCGCCCCCGCTCGAGTTGATGCTGCTCGATCGCGCGCTGTGCCTCACGCTCGTCGCTCTCCGTCGGAACGAGACGCGGCTTCGGATTTGCCGTGTCACAGCCGAGCGCGCGCGCGTAATCGAGAAGAATCTGCGTCCAGTGCGACGTCACGTCGCCACGCTCGCTGCGTACGATGACACGCTTCGTGAACAGCCCGGAATACAACCGGCGCGCTTGGCCGACGCGCTCCGGAATCTCTGCGCTACGGATGAGACGCGCCGATCGAGCCGTCGCCCACGTCACGACCGCCGCTGCGTAGCCACGCTGCGCGAGACGCGTTACAATCCCGCGTTCTTCTCCGCCGTCGTCGACGAGAACAGCGTCGACGTCGGGAACGCGCTCGAGAGTCTCTCGATGGCCGGGAAGCGTCAGCGCGTCGACGCGCGCGAAGCGCGCGTGGAGCGCACGCGCGACGACGGAGGCGAGAAGCGAGTCACCGATGCCACCGCCGGCACAGACGAGCAGCGCGCTCGCCCGCTCACGATCATTCTCCGAGGGCACGGACGAGCTCGCGCGTGTACATCCCGTCGAGAAACTGCGCGCGCGCGAGAGCGCGCAGCGGTCGCGGAACCCAGGCGGTCGAGGCCGCGCCGGCATAGACGGCGAGCACGGCATCGGGAAGCAGATATTTTCCGCGAAAGACGTTCGCGGCGTGCACGCCGGCGGCGAGGCGGGCGCGCTTCGTCGGTTGCTTGCGCACGAAGCGCGCCGCCATCCGCGCCTTCTCGATTGCTTTCCTCGTCTCTACTTCGAGCGTATTCTCCGCGGGAGGCTTCACGTGCCACAGGTACGCGTCCCACGCAAAGCATCGCTGTAGACCCAACTCTCGGAGACGGACGCCGAGCTCCGTATCCTCCCAGCCGTACAGGTCGAAGCCTTCGTCGAACCCTCCGGCCTGCTCGAACGCAGCACGCGTCAGCGAGACGTTGCACGTGCAGAAAAAGGCACGCGAGTAGTGCACGAGCGCGGGGCGTGGCCGCTCGTCGTAGCCGTCGACGTTGAGGATCGGGCCGCCTACGACGAGCCCCTCACGCACCTGTGCCGCGTCGTGGGCTGCCACCCATCCCGGCGGCGCCTGTACGTCATCGTCGCAGAAGATGACGAGCTCTCCTTGCGCCGCCCGCACGCCCGCGTTGCGCGCCTTGCCGCGATTTGCCTGTGCCTCGTACAGGTAGCGCACGGGCATGCGCGAGGCTGCGCTCGCGCGCTCGACGACATGCGGCGTCTCATCGGTCGAACCGTTGTCGACGACGACGATCTCGAACGCCGGCGCACCGATCTGCGCATCGAGCGACGCGATCGCGTGTTCGAGGTAACGCGCGCGATCCTTGGTCGCGATGACGACTGAAGCTCTCACGCGGCGAGCATCCCTAACTCGAGCAGCGATGAGGCCATGCGATCCGCGGCACCTGCGTGATGCGCGTAGAGCCCGCGCAGGCGCTCGGCGCTCTCTTCGAGCCAGCACAGATCGTCAAGGCTCTCGAGCGTAACACGCGCGACGCGCCCAGGCGTCAACGTTCCGTGCAGCTCGCGTACGACCATCTCGCCGAGGTCGATGTTAGGCTGCGTGTGGAACGCGTGCTTACGTGAGAGCGCAACACCAACCTTCCGTTTCAACGCGCGCCCGATGGCGGGGACGCGATCGAGATACGTGAGCGGCCCGTTGATCGCGGCGAGCTCTGCAGCGTTGAGGGGCGTGATCGAGATGGTCGGCACGCCGAGCGCGGCGAGCTCGATGCATTTCGTGCCGGGTAGCGTCACCGCGAGCCGCGCGCGTCGCGCCGCGGAGAGTGCGTTGCGGAGCACCGGAATGCGCACGTTGCCGTCCTCCGAAAGCAGAAACGTGGTCTCTCCTTCCTCTACCAAAGAACCGCGCTTGGCCCAGACGCGGCGATCCCCGCCTCGCTCGATCGCGGTGCGCAGCTGGGCGTTCGTGGTGAAGGCGGAGATCGCTATCGCAATCGGAAGGCCCGGCCGCTCGCGCAGCATGCGCTGCGCCATCGTGAAGAAGAACGGCACGAGGTGCTCCACTTCGTAGGGGCGCGAGCCAGGCATGATGAGCACTCCGTCGACGGGCGCACCCGCTTCGGCCTCCGCCGTGCTTTGCATGAAAGCGGAGTCGACCGCGAGATTTCCGACGATCTCGATGCGCTCGAGCGGTGTGCCCCAAAGCCTCAATTGCTCCGCGTTCACCTCGTCGACGGCGAATGCTCGAGCAAAGAGTTCGCGATAGCCGCGACGTGAGAACTTATAGGTCGCCGCGCGGCCACCAAGCCGGCGATGCAGTCGAGCCGCATGCATCAAGTCGCCACCGAGATACTGCACGGCATCGGCGTCCCGCGGTATGCCCTCGAGCCGACGCCCGAACGCGAATGCGAGGTACTGTTTCGGATCGTAGACGTGCGCGCGCGGAAAGAGCTGCTTAAGGACCTCGGTCTCCCGTCCAGTCGCGTAGTCGTCCGGGACCATGAAGCAATACACCTCGCTGCTCGGCTCGCGCTCGTAGAGGCGCTGCAGCAGTGGACGCACCCAGCCCGCGACCTCGCCCGGGCCGTTAGCGGTAAGCACGAAGCGCATGTGCGTTGGGGAGCCCCTAGGCCTCCGGATCCGCGTAGCGCGCAAGGATACGCGCGATCGTCTGCGTCGTCGAGGTGCCGGCCTGATGCGGTGCGAGCCGAATCTCACCGCCGTGCTGCAGCACGACGGCGCGTTCGGGGAGCTCTTCCTCTCGATACTGCGAGCTCTTCACGTGCACGTCGGGACGAACGCGATCGATGATCACTTCCGGCGTGCGCTCGGAGAATCCGACGACGACGTCGACGCTGCGAAGCGCTTGGAGGAGGCGCGCGCGCTGCGCGAACGGCACGATCGGGCGATGCGCTCCCTTGAGGCGCGTCACCGATGCGTCGTCGTTGAGCCCAACGATGAGGACGTCTCCCTGCGCGCGCGCCCATGCGAGAAATTCGACGTGACCTGCGTGCAAAATATCAAAGCAGCCGTTCGTGAAGACGACGCGGCGCCGTGCGGTGCGCTGCTCCTCTCGCCATGCGACGGCCGATTCAACGTCGAGCACTTGCCCGAACCAGCGCTCAACGCTCATGTGCAACCAACGCGAGAATTTCGTCCTCCGAGGCCGTCGCCGTTCCGAGCTTCTCGACGACGGCACCTGCGGCAAAGTTTGCGAGCTGCACCGCTTGCTCGATCGGCGTCCCTGCGGCGAGAGCGAGCGCGAGCACTGCAACCGCGGTGTCACCGGCGCCGCTCACGTCGTAGACTGTGCGCGCCACCGAGGGCACGTCGAGGCGGTGTCCAGTGGTACCGAAGAGCGACATCCCATGCTCGCCGCGCGTGATGACGACGTACTCGCACGCCATGCGAGAGAGAAGGCGCGCTCCCATCTCGTCGAGCGAGGCCTCGTCGAGCGCATGGATCCCGGTCGCCTCCATCGCCTCCTGCGCGTTCGGCGCCACGCAGGTGACTCCGCGGAAGAGGTCGAGGTTCGCAGGTTTCGGATCAGCCACGACGATCTCGCACGCGCCCGCAGCTTCGACGAGTTCGCGCGAGAGTAGCCCCTTTGCGTAGTCGCTGAAGATCACCGCGTCGCTGCGCGGCGCGCGCTCACGAATGAAGGCTGCGATGCGCTCACGATCGAGCGCCGTCGCCGGTTGCATCGACTCCCAATCGGCGCGCACCACCTGTTGATTGTGCGCAACGATACGCGTCTTGCGGGTCGTCGGCCGATCCGAAGCCGTCACGACGCCGCTCGCGTCGATCTCTTCTTCGCGCAGCAACCGCCGCACGTGCTCGGCGAAGCCGTCGTCGCCGACGACGCCGGCGAAGCTGACGCGCGCACCGAGCGCGCAGAGGTTATTCGCGACGTTTCCGGCGCCGCCGAGCGTAAACGA
>JASHTE010000221.1 GCA_030040695.1 Vulcanimicrobiota bacterium
ACGTCGAACCGCGAGTGGGGCCTGCCCTTCGAGGACAGCAGCGACTTCGGTCTCTACCACATCGACCTCGACACCGATCCGAATCTCACCCGCGTGCCCACCGCTGCCGCGACGCGCTACAAAGAGATCATCGCTACCCGCAGAGCGCGCGTTCCCTAATGGAGCACGGCATCTACGCGGCGGTGTTGACGCCGATAACCCGCAATCTCGAGCCCGACGCAGAGAGAGCGATCCCGTACTATCGCGATTTGCTCGCGAGCGGTTGCGATGGTTTGAACCTGCTCGGTACCACCGGCGAAGCGATGTCGTTCAGCGCCGAGCAACGGCTGCGCTTCATGGAGGCGATCGCGCGCAGCGGCCTTCCGTTGGAACGCATCACCTGTGGTAGCGGCGCGGCTTCCCTCGGCGACTGCGTGCTCCTCACGCAGGCCGCGCTCTCGCTCGGCTTCGCGGCGGCGCTCGTCATGCCGCCGTTCTTCTATCGCGACGCCGACGACGACGGCATCGTCGCGTTCTTTACCGCGCTCCTTGCCCGTGTCTCGAAGGTTAAAAAGGGGAGAATTCTGCTCTACAACTTTCCGCGCATGAGCGGGATTGCGTTCCACGCGGCGCTCGTCGAGCGGCTCCTGCGCGAGTTTCCCGGCGTCATCATCGGCATGAAAGACAGCTCGAACGACCGCGCGCTGCAGCGCGCTCTGCTCGCCGCAGACAACGGCTTCGCGGTCTTTCCCGGCTCCGAGGAGTACCTTGTGGAAGCCAAGGCCTATGGAGCTGCGGGCTGCATCTCGGGCAGCGTCTGCCTCTGGCCGCAGCTCGCACGCGAGGTCTTTCGCAGCGGCGATCCCGAGCGTGCGCGCGAGCTCGCGAAGTTGCGCGCCGGCCTCGCCGACGCTCCGCTCATTCCAGCGGTGCGCCGTCTCGTCGCGCGCGAACGCAACGACGCGGCCTGGGAGAACCCCATGCCCCCGCTCATGTCAGCGCGAGCATGTACTCTAGATCTGAAGACCCCGTAGGATACGCGAAGAGCACGGAGGCGAGCGCCTCGGCGCTCATGTGATTGCGTATCGCGGTGGCGAACACATTGATTTGCTCCTCCGCGTGTGGGCCGAGGATCGTGGCGCCGAGAATCGCACGCGTATCGTTCTCGAGCACGACCTTATAGTAGGCACCGCGTCCGGCGACGTGGCGTGTTCCGTACCACGACGTCATGTCGCCGGAGCGCACGTCGACGTCGAGATTGCGCTGACGCGCCTGCTCTTCGCTGAGGCCGACCATCCCAAGCGCCGGCATCGAATACACCATTGACGCGAGCCCACTCCACTCAACGCAGCGCGTGTTTCCATCGAGGATATTCTCTGCGACGACCTCACCTTCGTATCCGGCGACCGGTGTTAGCGGCAGGCCGCCGCCGTCGGCGGCATCGCCGGCCGCGTAGACGCGCGGATTGCTCGTGCTCTGCAAGAACGCATTGACTTTGACGCCGCGCTTCGTGCGCTCGACGTTTCCCGCTTCGAGTGCAAGCGGATCGAGATCGGCGGGCCGTCCGGCCGCGAGCACGCCCTCCTCGGCGCGAAACGCACGCGCCTGTCCGCCGGCGCTCGCGTGTACGATGACGCCGCTCGCGTCGCGCTCTACCGACTCAACCGTCGTCTCCAGCTGCACGTCGATGCCGACGTCACGCGTAAGACGCAGGAGTTGCGCGACGGCGTCCGGATCGAAGCCTTCAAGCGGGCGCGCACCGCGATGCAGGATCGTGACCTTTGCGCCGGCGCGCGCCGCGAGGTGGGCGAACTCGAACGCGATGTAGCCGCCGCCGACAAAGACGAGTGACTGGGGCATGCGCTCGAGATCGAGAAAACGCTCGCTGTCGAGCAGCGTCTCGTCACCCGTCGCAACATGTCCCGGGACCGCGCCGCTTGCGATGACGACGTTTCCGGCGCGCACCGGGTCATCGCCGACGCGCAGCGTCTGAGGATCCTCGAAGCGCACGTGGCCGTGCAGCGTCACTGCGCCGGCCGCTTCGAGGTCGTGCACGCGCTGTTCCGGCACGCCGTCGGTAAACGTGTGCTTGAAGCGCATGAGCCGCTCCCATTGAAGAAGCGGTACACGATCGAGAATGCCAAGTGCGGCATAGCGCTGCGCTTCGTCGACCACGCGCGCCGCGGCGACGAGCACCTTCTTCGGATCGCAGCCCCGCAAAAGGCACGTTCCGCCGAATGGCCGCTCGTCGACGACCGCAACAGAGCGTCCCCGAGCTCGCAGGGCCATCGCCGCCGAGGCTCCCGCGCTTCCGCTCCCGATCACGACCACGTCAAACTCTCGCATGCGGCTTGATTGCCCGTTTCGCGGACGCTCTCATTCGTCGGGAGACTCCGCTTGACATTATTCGATATATCGAGTAACTTACTCGTAAGAACGGAAATGCCGAGAAGGAGGCCCATGGAATACGCGATCCTCGCCACCCTTTGGAACGGTCCCGCGACGACGCCTGAACTTGCCGTCGCGGTCTACGAACGGCTCCAGCGCCCAGTCACCCCCGGACTCGTCGAGAGCCATCTACGGATGTTGGAAGGCTTCGGCTTCGTCGCACGCCGCGATGAGCGCTCAGACTACGCGCTCACCGAGCGCGGCTCACTCTACTTGGCGAACGCGGCCGCCTAACACCATTTCAGAAGGAACAAGAATGCGCAAACACTTTCACTTTGGACCGGGTCACCACGGCGGTGGCTGGCGCCGGCATCACGGCTCGCAGCGGGGCCACACGCGCGGGCGCGGTGATCTCAAGTACGAGATCCTCGAGTCACTGCTCGATGGACCGCGCCACGGCTACGACATCATGCTCGCGATCGAAGAGCGCAGCGGACTGCGCCCGAGCCCCGGATCGATCTATCCAGCCCTGCAAATGCTCGAGGACGGCGACTTCGTGCACGGGAGCGAGCGCGACGGCAAGCGCGTCTACGAGATCGGCGAGAAGGGGCGCGAGCTGCTTGCGCAACGCGAGCCGGAGGGAGAAGAAGCGCGCGATGCCGAGTCATTCATCGATCTTCACGGAGAAGGCATACGTCAGCTACACGCGCTCAAGGAAGCAGCGAAGCAAATCGTGCGCAGCCGTGACAAGGATCTCTATAAGAAAGCGATCGCTGTGCTCGACCGCGCGCGGCGCGAGCTCTTCGAGTTGCTCGCCGACCACATTTAGAGAAAGTAGGGATTCGGTAGATTGCCTCTGAATGAGGCAATCTACAATGCCGCGATTCGGGGTTTTCAAGACTCTCAATCTTCCCGTATGCCTCATTCTCGCCACAACATTTGGCGCTCTCATCGTGGTGCCGCACGCCGGACAAGCCGCACAGGCAGCGACGCAACGGGATCCGTGCGGACTGCCCCAGACGTCGCACGAAATCGTCGAGCCGCCCGACGTCGAGATGTGGAACGCCCCGGTGGACGCATCGGGACTCCACGAGTTGATCCTTGGAGTCCATCGCTATCACGATCGTTTCTGCTATCGCTACATGTGGCAGGGCAACGTCTACACGACGTCGCCGGCGATTCGCGTTCACCGCGGC
>JASHTE010000222.1 GCA_030040695.1 Vulcanimicrobiota bacterium
AGGCAAGCGCCCCGACATCGTGGCGCGCACGGCCGTGGTCGGCTCGGAGACGTACGTGCGCTTCACGAACATCTCTGCGCATCTCGTCGGGAATCTCAGCGCGCCGCTGCCGAGCTTCTACGTGAACTTCGCTCCGACGCCGGCGCTCGCGCGCAACTCGCTCTCCGGTGCCGACGCCGACCTGACGTACGAGTTCACGGGGAACGCGAACGCGATCTCGGCGCTCCACCTGCGTTACGATCCGATCAACCACATCTACGGCTCGTTCGAGCAGCACTTTGCGAGCGACAACGCGTACGCGGTTTTCTCCATCAATCCGGCCACGGCGCCGGCAAAGTTTTGGAATCTCTTCACCGGCTACCAGCCGAGCAGCCGTTTCCAAATCAACACGTTCACACAGCTCTATACGTATCAGTACTTCTTCGGCCACCCGTACGCGTCGGCGCAGTACACCATCATCCAGGCGACGGAGGCGCTCCCACGGTGGTCGCTCCAGCTCTTCGGAAACCTCACGAACTTCAACTTGCTGAGCGCGGGAGCGACGGGCGTGCTGCCCAACGGCGAGACCGTCGGTGAGCTCGATCATCCTTCCCAGTGGCAGTTGACTGCGAGCTCGAACCCCGAGCGAATCTTCGGCAGCCCGCTCTACTACCAGCTGCAGTTCGGCGACGGCTTCAACCACGATTCGCTCGTCACACAAACGGTGTTCGGCAGCGGCGGCGGCCTGCAAACCTATGGCGGCGTCACCTACACGACGATCTGGAACGAACTCGTCGCCTTCACGATATCCCTACCGCAAGTCACGTTCGGCAACCTGAACAGCGCGTACGATCGATACGTGCTCTCCGCCTCGTTCAACAAACAGCGACAATGGTACAGCGTTCCGCACCACGTCGACACGACGAACTTCGTCTCGACGCTCAGCCGGCAGTTCACCGCGCACTTCGAAGCGTACACCGGCTTCACGGTCCAGAACACCGGCGACTACTACCTCCAGGGCGGCTACTCGGTGTCGTCGCCGATCGTGAACGGCGTCTACGATCCCGGCTTCCAAGCATTCAAGGGCGTCGCGACGAATCGCATCTTCACGTTCGCGACGAACTTCACGCCGAGCCCTGAGTTCACGCTCAGCCTCACGTATCAGCACTGGGACGACTTCCCGGCACCGACGCCCGGCGTCTTTCCGTTACCGCCGCTCAACCCGCTCGGGCAGTTCCTCTACAGCAACTGGTTAGGTGAGCCGCCGGATCAAATCACGCCCGACATGCACATCAAGGTACTCCCGCATCTCTCGGTCGAAGTGGCGCGCACGTACTACTTCGGGTACGCGACGCTGAAATGGAGCCCGAACTTCCTCTTCTTGCTCACCCCGCAATGAAACGCTTGCTCTCCGCTCTCGCCGCGCTCACATTCACCGCGTTTGCGGTGTGCGGCGTCGGCGCGCAGACGACGATTCGCGTGACGGGTGAGATTCTCGCCTATCAGAGCGGCTACGTCTTCTTCACGAGCGGCGACGGGTTTCGCGTCTCGCCCTCGCTCGTGGTCACCGATGCACAGACCGGCGGCAAGACGAGCCTGCGTCCGGAGCCGCTCATCTTCGCGCGCGCGACGTTCGACGCGAGCGGCCAAGTTGTCGAGCTCGATCTCTCACGCTCGCCGCTCCCGGCCGAGGGCGATTTCTCGCAAGTGCAGCGTTTTGCAGTTGCGATCTCTTCGCCGCTTCCCAATCCCGATCTCGTTCAGTCGACGACGAACGCCCCGCCGGAGCACGCCGTGACGGGGACGGGCAGGCTCGTCGAAGTCATCTTCAAAGTGCAAATTCCAGCGATGACGCCGATCAACGCTCAGGTCTACATGACGACCGATGCGAGCGGGTGGAATCCGCAGGCGATTCCGATGCAACGCATCGACGCGTTGCACTTCAGCGTCGTCGAACGGCTCGCCGTAGGGACGGTGATTCATTACTTCTATACCCGCGGCTCGTTTACGTCGGAGGAGCGCGGCGATGGTGGGCTCGACGTGAAACCGCGAACGGCCGTGATCGTGAACGTCGACGAACAGGCGTACAATGCGGTCGTCTACCGTTGGGCCGACGACAACCCGCAAGGCGAGCTCATGCAGCCCAACGTGTTCCCGACGCCGTATAATCCGGCGCCCTTCCCGAACCTACCGCCCGGAATTCATACGCCGCACCCCTAGCGCAGGGTAATCGGCAGGCTCTGCACGACCGCGTCGCCGCGCGTGTTGCGCGCGATGACGATTAACGTGTACGTGCGGTGCCGCAGAAAGAACGGCAGGCGCGGGACGGCGATCGAGATCGTGAAGTGACCCGGTCCGGTCTTCTCCATCGAGCGACCGTAGCCCGCGAGGCGTACCTCGACGCTCGCGACATTCGACGACGCGATGACGTCGCCGGTGACGACGTCGCCGCCGTTGACGACGTTGGTGGGAAGCTCGATGCTCACGATCTGCGGTGCCGCGTCCGGAGCGAGCTGCGGTATCGACGGTGTCGAGATGACGAGCGGCCGTGGCCTCTGCATCGGCAGCGGTTCGAGGAATGCCGGAATGCTGATCGGCTGGGGCGTCACGAGCGCATACGGGTGCGGACTTGGGAAGAAAAAGAATGCCGGCGCCGGAGTCGCGGCGCTGGTATGCTGCGGCGCCGGTATGGCCGGCGGCGCGCTCGCTAGTGCCGGGATCGATGTCGGCGCGATGCTCGCGGCGATCTGCGGGCGCGTTGTTGCGCGCGAGGCCCGCGGTGGCGCGCTCGGATTCTTCGTCGTGACCTGATGCGTGCAACCGCCGAGCAGCAGCGCAATGAGCAAGGCTCTGATGCACACACGCATCGTGGAGCGAAGCTTCGCGCCTCTCCCGCGGGTTCCGCTTGCTTTGCGTCGAAGGCGCGAAACATGGAGAGCCGCCCAGTGCTGAGCGTGGTGGTTCCGCTCTACAACGAGGAGGGGAACGTCGCACCGCTCTTCGAGCGGATCGATAGCATCATGCGTCGTCTGCCGGGGGCCCCGCAATACGAGATCGTCATCGTCAACGACGGGAGCAGCGACGGCACGGCCGAGCGCGTACGCGAAGAGATGCGGCGGCGTACCGGTGTCGTGCTCGTGAATCTCTCTCGCAACTTCGGCCATCAGCTCGCCGCCACCGCCGGCATCGATACCGCCGAGGGCGAGGCGGTGATCTTGATGGACGGCGACTTGCAGGACCCGCCCGAGCTCATCGAAGCGTTCGTCGCGAAGTGGCGCGAGGGATACGACGTCGTCTACGCCGTGCGCCGCAGCCGTAAGGGCGAGAGCTTCTTCAAAGTCTTGACTGCGAGCCTCTTCTATCGCATGGTACGGCGCATGACGAAGGTGAACATTCCCGTCGATAC
>JASHTE010000223.1 GCA_030040695.1 Vulcanimicrobiota bacterium
CCCTGTCGATTTGAGCACGACCGTGCAACGAGGCGCACCGAGCGTGCTTCCCTGCGCCATCTCGTGCTCGGCGAGCGTATACGCGAAGCGCGGATCGACGACGGTCGAGCGCGACGGATCGCGGGTACGTTGCATCAGGCTGCGGTGGCGAGTGCTGCGTCGAGAAGCGAGCAGGCCCGGCGGAGCTCCTCGTCTTCGATAATGAGCGGCGGCGCGAAGCGTAGCGTGTTGCCACCGGCGGTTCCAATGAGGAGCCCGCTCTCGCGCGCCGCACGCTGGATCGCTTTGGCTTGGAAAGGTTCTCTCACCGGAAGGCCAATGAGAAGCCCCAGCCCGCGTGGCTGACCGAGGACGCGCTCGTGGCGCGCTGCCAACTCGCGCAAGAGCGAGAAGAGCGTTACAGAGCGTTCGCGCACGCGCCCCTCGAGCTGCAGCTCGTCGCGAACGCGCAAATGCGCGAGCGCCGCAGCCGCCGGCACCGCCGAACCACCGAAGGTCGAACCGTGATCGCCGGGCTGAAATGTCTCCGCCGCTCGTTCATTGACGAGCATCGCGCCGATCGGTAAGCCGTTCGCAAGCGCTTTCGCCATCGTAACGACGTCGGGACGGACGCCGGCATTCTCGTAAGCGAAGAGCGGTCCGGTTCGCCCCATTCCGCACTGTATCTCGTCGAAGATCAGGAGCGCACCGCGTTCGTCGCAGAGCCTGCGCGCCGCGCGCAGGAACTCGGCCTCGGCGACGTGGATGCCGCTTTCTCCCTGTACCGGCTCGACGATGAACGCCGCGACGCGGCCGTCGAGTTTTGCGTCGAGCTCGGCGACGTCGTTGAACGCCGTGAACGTAAAGCCGGCGGGCAACGGAGCGAATCCTTCACGATACTTCGGATTCTCCGTCGCCGCGAGTGCGCCGAGGGTACGGCCGTGAAATCCTCCCGTGCAGGAGAGGATCGTGCTACGCCGCGGCTCGCCATTGCGAAAGGCCCACTTGCGCGCGAGCTTCATCGCCGCCTCATTCGCCTCGCTTCCCGAGTTGCAGAAGAATGCGCGGCTCATGCCGGAGCGGCGCGTGAGTTCCTTCGCGAGCATCCCGGAGGGCTCGTGTGAGTAGAGATTGCTCGCGTGCACGAGCCGCCGTGCTTGATCCTCGATCGCCTCGGCGATCGCGGGATGCGCATGGCCCAGCGCACAAACCGCAATGCCTGCGATGCAGTCGAGATACTCCCGTCCGTCGCTGTCGACGAGCGTGCAGCCGTGACCGGAGACGATGGTGATCGGAGCACGGTCGTACGTGGAGAGCAAGGCGTCGCTCACGTGCGATAGCTCGCGTTGATGCGCACGTAATCGCGCGAGATGTCGCAGCACCAACCGGTCGCCTGCGCACTGCCGATGCCGAGTCGCAGCTCCATACTCACGTTTGTCTCTTCAAGCTCCCTATGCGCCTCTGCTTCCGAGAGCACTTCGATCCCTCCACGTTCGACCCAGAGCTTTTCGTTGAGGAGCAGCGACCACGCGCGCGGATCCAGACCGGCGCGCGCTGCGCCGGCAGCAGAGACAACGCGCCCCCAGTTCGGATCCTCGCCGTAGAGCGCGGTCTTCACAAGATTGCTGTTGATGATCGCGCGCGCGATCGTGCGCGCCTGCGCTGTGCTTCGCGCTCCGCTGACGTGCATCGTCAGCGTCTTCGTCGCCCCTTCGCCGTCTGCGACCATCGCGTAGGCGAGGTCGAGGCAGACGCTGCGCAGCGCCTCGGAGAACTCGGCGGGTGCGGAGGCGTGGCCCGCCGGCGCAAAGGCGTAGACGGCGTCGTTCGTCGACATGTCACCATCGACCGAGATCATGTTGAAACTCTCCTCAACCGCAGCGCGCAGCGCTCGTTGGATCGCGCGCTGCGAGAGCGGGAGGTCGGTCGCGATGAACGCCAACATCGTCGCCATCGACGGTGCGATCATCCCCGACCCCTTGGCGATGCCTCCGACGACATATCTCTTCTTACCGCGGTAGAACGCGTACGCTGCAAGCTTCGGAACGCGATCGGTCGTCATGATCGCCTCCGCGGCATCGTGTGCCGACTTTCCGCCCGAGTCGAGCTGCTCGACCGCGCGCTCGAGCCCTTTCTGCATGCGATCCATCGGCAGATAGACGCCGATGACGCCGGTCGAGGCGACGACAACCTCGTGCGTTGTGAGGCCGAGCAGCGCGGCTGTTTGCCGCGCCGTCGCTCGGGCATCGCGCGTCCCGCGCTCGCCCGTCGCGGCGTTTGCGCATCCCGAGTTGCAGACGAGCGCGCGTTGCGTCGAGCCCGAGCGCTTCAGATGGTCGGCGCTCACGAGCAGAGGGGCCGCCTTTATCTCGTTCGTCGTGACGACCGATGCGCAGACCTGTGGCCGCTCGAAGGTGACGAGCGCCAAGTCTCGCTTGCGCGGTTTGATGCCGGCGTGCACGCCGGCGAGCCGAACGCCGCTCACCGCACCGAGGCCTCCGCGAATTCTCGTCATCGAAACCCTGCCTCTTCCGGATGACCGAGCATGACGTTCATGTTCTGCACCGCCTGACCCGCCGCGCCCTTACCGAGATTGTCGAGGGCGCAGAGCACCCGCACGGTGTTCGATCGAACGTCGACTCGCAGCTCGGCGTCGTTCGTGCCGGTGACGGCCGCGACGCTCGGAGCTGACTCGCCGTCGACGAGTCGTATGAAGGGCGCCGTTCCGTAGACGTCCTCGAACGCTGCGCGCACGTCGTGCTCCGGCGGCGCCCCTCCCTGATAGATCGCGTAGGCGTCCGAGAGCATCCCGCGCGCCAGCGGCACGACGTGTGGTGTGAAAAGCAACGGTGCGCCGAACCCGTGCGCCTGCAGCGTGCGCTCCATTTCCGGTTGATGCCGATGCGTCTGCAAGCCGTAGGCGCGAATGTCGCCGGCGACTTCGGCGTAGAGAGAGCTGACCGCAGGGTTACGCCCCGCGCCGGTAATGCCGCTCTTGGCATCGACGACGATCTGCGCCGGCCGGTCGAAGCGCGCGAGCGGCAATAACGCTAGCAGTGCCGCGGTCGGATAGCAGCCTGGGTTCGCGACGAGAGAGCTCCTCGCGATTTTTTCCCGATTCCACTCCGTGAGGCCGTAGACTGCTTCGTCGTCCAGGCGAAAATCTGCTGAAAAATCAATGACGCGCGCGCCACGCTCGAGCAAGCGCGGCGCCACGCTCTTGGCCTCGTCGCGCGCGCCTGCCATCATCACGACGTCGCCTGCCGTGAGCTGCTCGGCGACGCTCCCCTCGCGATCGAACCGGCGCCTTTGTGCTCGAAGCGCGGGAAAGTGATCGCCCAGCCGTTCACCGGCATGGCTGCGGCTTTCCAGCGCGCCGAGTTCGACGAAGGGATGACGGAGCAGAATCCGTATCGCCTCCGCAGCGGCGTAACCGCTCGACCCCCAGACGTGGACTCGCGTCACGGCATTTGTCATCCCGAGTGTAGCCGCGCCTCGTCTTCAATGTCGCCAATCATCCTCGCTACTTGGTCCGGATTGGTTGAACCCGCAGTGCGCTTCGCTCGCACCGATGCCGCCGCATCAAGAGGAGCATCGAGTTTCGCAATGCCTGCCTCGTGCGCGAGCAACGCGAGATCCGATTCCTCTAGAGCACGCGAGGCAGCCTCGGCGCGCGTCACGGCTGCGCCGACGAGCTCGTGCGCGCGTCGTGCGGAGATGCCTTCGAGGATAAGCGCATCGGCAACGTCGGTCGCGATTGTGTAGCCGTCGCCCGCGCCTGCGCTCATGCGCTCTCGATCGAAGCTCAAGTCAGCCAGCGCGAGAGAGAAGGCACGTAGCGCCGCAAGACTCCGCTCGACGCCTCCGATCACGAGGCGCTTGGTCTGCTGCAAGTCGCGGTGGTAGGAGAGCGGAAGCCCGCAGAGCGTCGCGAGCGCACCTGCGTACGCGCCCGTGAGCTCCCCTGCGGTTGCGCGAACGAGCTCGAAGGGGTCGGGATTGCGCTTCTGCGGCATCAAGCTCGAGCCGGTGGAAGAGGCATCGCCGAGCCGCGCGTAACCGAAGGCCGGCGCGCACCAGGCGACGAGCTCGCTCGCGATCCGCGATGCGTCCACGACGGCACGGGTGAAGGCGTGTGCAGCGTCGAGCGCAACGTCGCGCGTGCCGATTGCATCCATCGCATTGCGTGACGGTGCTTCGAAGCCGAGCTCTCGCGCAGCCGCCGCACGATCGAGCGGAAGCGTCGAGCCTGCGACGGCTCCTGAGCCCAGCGGGCAGAAACGTGAAGCCTCCGCATCGACGCTTGCGAAGCGGCGCGCGGCGCGTACGAACGGTTCCGCCGCAGCTGCCAGCCAGAACGCAAGGAGCACGGGCTGCGCCGGCTGCCAGTGCGTTGTTGCAGCGAGCAGCGTTCCGGCGGCATGTTCCTCTCTTGCTCGCGCAAGAAGCTCGCGTGCAATCGTTCGCGATATCTCGGCACCCTTTTGCACACGATCGCGCGCGTAGAGCGTGAGCGTCGTTGCGACTTGATCGTTGCGGCTTCGTCCGGCGTGCAGGTACTCACCGGCACCATTCGTAGAGAGCGCGCGAACTCGCGCGTCGATTGCCCCGTGAACGTCCTCTGCACCGCTTTCACTCGCGAATGCGGTGAAATCTCCGCTCTCGATCTCGCCGGCGACACGCTCGAGCGCGCGGCGAAGCACGCTCGCGTGCTCGACGGGGATAATGTTACCGCTATCGAG
>JASHTE010000224.1 GCA_030040695.1 Vulcanimicrobiota bacterium
GAGACGAACGACGTGTCTGTCGCACCGCCGAGGCCGAGTGAGTCATCGGGCTGGTACGTAGAGTACGAGCTCCCGGTTGTGCCTTGAGAGGTGACGAAACAGTTGAAGAGCCACACCGCCGAGGAGACGGTCGGCGTTGGAGAGGGTGAAACGCTCGCGCTGGCGCTTGGCGTCGGGGTCGGCGGCGTCGGCGTTGGGCTCGGCGACGGGGAGGGCGTCGGCGACGGCGTCGCGGCGAGGCTGCTGAAGATCGCTCGCTCGAACTCGATGCGAAACTCGGTTCCGGCACCGTTATAGTTCGAGTCGAGGATGATGTCTTGCGACGGAACGTAGAGCGGCTCGACGGCGGGAATGGTTCCCGGTTCGTTCGACGAGAAATAGAACTGAACGGGTTGAGCCTCGACGACCCCGCTCGAGTTACCACTAATGATGAGTGCGTCGCTGAAGCCGGCGTAGTTGTTTTGAGCGCCTCCGCCCGGCAGCGGCGTGATGCCGTTACCGGACGTGTTGAAGATAATGATGTAGTCGTTGCTGGAGAAAGTGAACGGCGCGGCGACGGTGAAATCTACCGCCATCCAGCCGCTTGGCAAGCCGCCGTTCGCAGCATACTTCGGAAAGGTTACCTGTCGGCCACAAGCCGCGACCATGAGTGCCGTAACGAAAACCAGTAGACCGACTCTGCGCATTCTGCTCTCCTCAACGGCGCTGCGTGATACGCTCATCGCCGCAATCGCCGCGGTCGCGCTGGCGCTCGGCTTTCCCAAGACCGGCGCCGCGTGGCTTGCGCCGTTCGGGACGGCAGCGCTGTTCTGGACGTTCGCGGGCGCTTCCTGGAAAGGCGCATTAACGCGAGGTTGGGTTGCCGGCACGGTCTTTTTCTGCATTAGCTACTCGTGGTGGACATACACGATCGGGAGTGACGTCGGCCCGTTCTGGGCCGGCGCGGCGGTCTTCGTCTGCGCTGTGGTCGACGGGCTCACCTGGGGCGTTGCGGGTGCACTTTACGTGCTCGCGCAGCGGCGTGCGCTTGCCGCGCTTGCTCCGCTCGCAGGGGCCGCCGTCTTCGCCGTCGCCGAGTGGGTGCGCTCGATCGGTCCGGTCGGCATTCCGTTTGCGCAACTCGGTTACACGCAAGCGGAGACGCCGCTGCGGGTCTTCGCAGCGTACATCGGTACGTACGGGATTACGTTCGTGCTCTGCGCGATCGGTGCGTATGGCGCCGACGCGATCGTCCGGCGCAACGTTCGCGCGTTCGGAGTAACGGTTGCCGTCCTGATCTGCGCGTGGATCGCCTGCTGGCTTGCATGGCCGGCGCGCCACGCTCCGCCCGCGACGATTCCCGTCGCTGCCGTTCAAGGCAACATCGTTCAAACGCTGAAGTGGCAGCCCGGCTCGCTCGAGCTCGCCGTCGGCAGATACACGGCGATGACACGTGCACTCGCCGCGGCTCATCCTCGTCTCGTCGTCTGGCCGGAAACCGTAATCGCCATTCGAGGCATGGGGCTCGATCTCGATCCCAGCCTCGAGCGGCGTTTCTCCGCGCTCGCCAACGGAATGAAAGCAACGCTCGTCGTCGGCTCGATCTCCGAACGTGAAGGGAACTTCTACAATTCGCTCTTTTTCTTCACGCCGGGTCTCGCTCGCGCAATCTACGACAAGCGCCAGCTCGTGCCGTTCGCCGAGGATTTTCCCGCAGAGCGTCTTCTCTCGTGGCTGCCGTACGTCGGGGAGTTGAACGGCGGCTTCGCCCACGGCACGACGAACGGCGTCTTTCGGACCGCAGCCGGGCTCGTCGTCGCGCCGGAGATCTGTTGGGAGTCAGCCTTTGCCGATCTCGTCCACGCGCAGGTTGCGCGCGGAGCCCAACTGCTCGTCGTCTCCACCGACGATGCCTGGTTCGGCGAGACGTCGGGCCCTTATCAACACGCACAAATCTCGCAGCTGCGCGCCATCGAGAACGGGATGTGGCTCGTGCGCGCTGCCGCAACCGGCGTGAGCGGCGTCATCGCACCTGACGGCCACTGGACGCAGCGCGCGCCGATGGACGTTCAGAGCGGCATCGTCGCCATGGTCGGGCCGCCGCCTCGTTCGCTCTTCGCGCGCATCGGGCCGGCGCCGGTGATCGCCGCGCTCGCGCTCCTCTATCTCGTCATCGTCGTACCGAGGCGTCGTCCATGATCGGGAAGCGATGGCGGCTCGCGCTCATCATCGCGGGATCGGCGCTCGTGGTCTACGTCATCATCGGGGTCATTCTTGCCGGGATCAACCAGCCGCCGATACCGGCACAGAACGGGCCAATCATTCTTCGCGGCGGGAACGTGCGCGGCGGTAGCCACACGATCTCAACGCACGCGTGGACACTCTCCTACGACCGAGGCGAGTTCTCGAACGACGGCACGATCGGCACGCTCGACGGCGTGCACGACGGCGTCATCTACAAGAAGGGCAAACCGTACGTGGAGATCGACGCGAGGCACGTTGCGCTGAACACCGAAACGCTCGACTTCACCGCGGTGGGAAAGGTCCACATCCAGATGCTGCACGATCCCTTCCAGCGCTCGTTTGACACGGATTACGTGACATGGACCAACGACGCAAAGCTTCTCGACATGATCCACACGAGCTACCTCCACGTCGGAGGTGAGACGCTGAAGATCAGCACTATCAGCGTTGACTTCACGAAGAACGAGGTTCACCTCGGCCGCATCGACGGCTCGGTAAGAATTCCGTAAGCGCCGCCACAAACATACCCCGAGTCGGAGGCTCTCCAGGAGGTCGGGGTATGCTCGCGACGAGGCCCACGAAAAGCGAGGAAATTTCCCACACTCTTAAGCGCGCAGCCTGAGCGTGATGAGCATGCGGTGGTTGAGAAGTCTCCGACCGACGAACGAAGCTAGGACTGCGAGAGTGAGGAGGCGGAGAAGCAGGAGCGAGTCAGGACGACGAGCGACGAGCGGCTTCGAAACCACCGCGTGCTCATCACACCAAGGCTAAGAGCTTATCTTCTCCGTTCGCGCGCTTCTTCGGAGATGCGCTTCTTCGCCTCGGCGATCAGTCTCTTCACCTTTTGACCGCCTTTGTGCCCAATCTCCTCGTAGAAATCGGGCCCATACTTTTCCTTGACTTTCTTGCCGCCTTTTTGGCCGATCGACTCGTAGAACTCGACGCCGTGACGGT
>JASHTE010000225.1 GCA_030040695.1 Vulcanimicrobiota bacterium
AGGTCAGCGACGTCCTCGCGAGCAAACTGAACGATTCCGTGCTCGCGGAGTAAGGCGTGCGCATGGTCGAGCGAAGGGAGGGCTCGCTCGCGCCGGCTTGGCATCGACTTCAAGGTAAGCATGCGCCGTGACGTACCCACCGCCACAGCGAAGAAAACCAAGCTAGAGGTTCCCTAGGGCAAGTCGAGGCGGTAGAGACCGAACTCGTCGATCCACATTCTCTGCGCCTTACCGCCCGCGACTGCGTCGAAACGCACGATGTCGGAGCCGGCGGCGAACGAGCCATCCGGCCGCGGCGTGAGCGGCTGCAACCCGTCGAGCGTCAACACGCCCTTGACAACGAGAACGCGCGCAACCTCCGGCGATCCCCAGAACGCATTCTCATACCTGCCGGCGTACGCATTCCATGCGACTGGATAGCGCCACGAGCGCGGCCCGGAATAGGCGGCGTTTGCAAACCACTGCGAGCCGTACGTTACCTGATCGACGCGCCCGCGTGGGTCGCGCAAGAACCTGAAGAGGAAGAGGGGATACCGGGGATCCGAAGACCAGAAAAGGTCGGGGCCGCGCGGATAGAGTGCGTAGCGCGCACCATTGCGCTCGACAATAGAAAGATGCGTGTCGCCCTCTATCGAGAGAGCGGATCCGTCATTGGCAGTGTAAGTGCCCGCGTACTGCCGCGCATTCGCAACGTACGCGAGATCGCGAGCCGGCGGCGGAGCGGGCAACGGCAATCCGAGCTGCTGCGCGCGCAAGACTCGCATCGCGTAGAGGACGATCGCGCATGGGTGCAAGGGCGCCTCGACGAGATTCGCCATCGCGATCACTGCAAATCCACGCGTGAGATTCGCCTGCATGCATGCGGTGTAGCCCGAGACACCGCCTGTGTGGCCGATGAGATGGTCACCGTTCTCATCGAAGACCGAGAGCCCAAAGCCGTAGCGCTTATAGTACGAGGGCGCCTCGGCGAGCTCGATCCCCGCCGAGCCGGCCGGCTCACCGTTCCGGTAACGATCCGCGTGCGTCATCGCTGCGAACGTTGCGGCGGAGAGAAGTCTCGTACCGTTCTCCGTGACGCCGCCGTTGAGGTAGAAGCGAAGGTAGCGTGCCATATCCTCGGGTGTCGAGAGCACCGAGCCCGCTGGATCGACGAAGTCGAACGTGCGGGACGGCACGAGCGCAGGGTGAATCGATGGGGGGCGATCCGCGTCACGGTACTCGTAGCCGCTCGCCGCGACTGCCTGGGTTTCCGGAGTAAAGACGGGATAGCTCTGCGCCATGCCGATCGGCCCGAAGACGCGCGCTTGTAACGCGCTCGCCCACGGGCGATGATCCACGGCGGCGACGATCGCGCCGACGGTGGCGAATCCATCGTTCGAGTACGACCATGACGTTCCAGGAACGAACAGCGTGTGCGCGTCGCGCAGCGCGTAGATGCTGTAGATGTAACCCGGCGTGAGGGTGTAGTCGTCGGGGATGCCGGCAGTGTGCGAGAGCAGCTCGTGCACGAGAATCGGATTACCGCCCGAGTGGATTGAGAACCAGGGGAGATAGCGCTGTACCGGTGCATCGAGATCGACGCGATGCTCGTCGCGGAGCTCGAGAAGACTGAGCGCCGTCATCGACTTCGTGATCGAGCCGATCGCGAAACGCGTTTGAGGCGTGACCGGGCTGCGTGCCTCGACGTTTGCGTATCCCAGCGTGATAATCGCCAGGGTGTGCGTGCGATCCGTGACGGCGATGGACAGCCCCGGTGTTCCCTGCGCCGCCATCGCCGCGGGGGCGTAGGCGCGAATCGCGGCGAGGGCATCGGTGAGGGACGGCGACGGCGGCGCCGAGGAAGGCGCGACGAGCGTCAGCGCGAGCAGCGGGACGAGGGCGGTGCGCATGGCTCTCCTTTTACGAACAAGCGTTCGATGCAACAGCGGGTACAGTCGCGCTGTTACACTCTTATCATGGCACGAATCTACGAAAATCTCGCCGATACCTTCGGCAACACTCCTCTCGTGAAGATACCGCGCCTGGCGCGCGATGCCGGCGCGACGATCCTCGTCAAGATGGAATCGTTCAATCCGGCCGGCTCCGTGAAAGATCGCATCGGTGTCGCGATGATCGAGGCGGCCGAGCGTGACGGGCGTTTGCGGCCGGGGATGACGATCCTCGAGCCGACCAGCGGCAACACCGGCATAGCGCTCGCCTTCGTCGCGGCAGCGAAAGGTTATCCATGTATTCTCGTCATGCCGGAGACGATGACG
The DNA here is from genome assembly GCA_030040695.1 of Vulcanimicrobiota bacterium. GTDB lineage: Bacteria > Vulcanimicrobiota > Vulcanimicrobiia > Vulcanimicrobiales > Vulcanimicrobiaceae > Tyrphobacter. The sequence continues at coordinate 2,256 of JASHTE010000225.1, forward strand.
ATCGAGCGACGTAACCTGCTCAAGGCGTACGGCGCTCAGGTCGTGCTGACACCGGGCCCGCAAGGAATGAAAGGCGCCGTTGCGCGCGCGGAGGAGATTCGCGCCCAACAGCCTTCGAAGTACTTCGTGCCGCAACAGTTCGACAACCCGGCAAATCCCGAGATCCATCGCCGCACGACTGCTGAGGAGATCTGGCGCGATACCGACGGAACGGTCGACGTGGTCGTCTCGGCGATCGGTACCGGCGGCACGATCACCGGAGTCGGGCAGATTCTCAAAGCACGCAAAGCGAGCGTCGTCATGATCGCTGTCGAGCCCGACGCATCGCCCGTGCTCTCGGGCGGGAGCCCGGGTCCGCACAAAATCCAAGGAACCGGGGCCGGATTCGTGCCGAGCGTTCTCGACACGGCGATCTACGAAGAGGTGATCCGCGTCACGGACGCCGACGCGATCGAAACGGCGCGACGGGCGGCACGCGAGGAGGGCATGCTCGTCGGCATTTCGAGCGGGGCGAATATCTGGGCCGCGCTCCAAGTGGCGCAGCGCCCGCGATTCAGAGGAAAGACGATCGTCACCTTCGCATGCGATACAGGGGAGCGGTATTTGAGCAACCCAGTCTTCAGCGAACAGGAGGCGATCGTCGTGGAACCGGCCCTGGCGGGAACGTGATTATCGAGGCGCCTTCCTACGCGCAGCTGTACCTCTTTATTGGGGGCGAGAGGATCGACGCTCGCGCGCGCGAGCGCCTGTCAGTAATCAACCCGGCGACGGGCGAGCGCATCGGCGACCTTCCCGTCGCAACCGACGGGGATTTGCAGCGCGCGCTCGCTGCCGCGGAGCGCGGCTTTGCTCGATGGAGAAGCGTCTCGGCTTTCGATAGGGCGAGGATCCTTCACGGTGCAGCGGTGCTCGTCCGCGAGCGCGCGGAGAATATCGCGCGCACGATGACGACCGAACAGGGGAAAGTTCTCGTCGAGTCTCGGGCGGAAGTGGTCGCCTGCGCCGAACTCTTCGACTGGGTTGCAGAGGAGGGACGCCGCGCTTACGGGCGCGTCGTGCCGTCGCGCTCGCCCGCGATCCGCCAGCTCGTGCTGCGCGAACCGGTCGGGCCCGTCGCAGCCTTCACGCCGTGGAACTTCCCGGCGATCACGCCTGCGCGGAAACTTGCGGGCGCCCTCGGCGCCGGATGCTCGATCGTCATCAAACCGGCCGAGGAGACTCCCGCCACGGCTCTTGCGTTGCTGGAAGCTCTGCTCGACGCCGGTGTCGAGCCGGAGGCCGTTTCGATGCTCTTCGGCGATCCCGCACACATCTCGAAGACGCTCATCGCCTCACCGATCATTCGTAAGGTCTCCTTTACGGGGTCGATCGCAGTTGGGAAGCAACTCGCGCACCTCGCGGCCGATGGAACGAAACGCATGACGCTCGAGCTCGGTGGCCACGCACCGGTTATCGTCAGCGAGCACGCCGACCTCGCCCGCGCCGTCAACATGTCCGTCGCTGCAAAATATCGAAACGCGGGACAGGTCTGCGTCTCTCCTTCGCGCTTCATCGTTCATCGATCCATCTACGACGCCTTCGTCGATCGCTTCACCGCGAAGGCTGCGGGCCTGCGGATCGGCAACGGCCTTGACGAGCAGACGCAGATGGCGTCTCTTGCCAACGAGCGCCGCCGCAGCGGGATCGACGCGCTCGTCCGCGATGCGCTCGAACGCGGAGCGACCGCGAGAACCGGCGGCAGCGCAATCGATGGGCCGGGTTTCTTCTATCAAGCGACGGTCTTGACCGACCTTCCAGCCGACACACGCGTGCTGCACGAGGAGCCGTTCGGCCCTGTGGCGACGATCACGGCTTTCGACGCTCTCGACGAAGCGATCGGCGAGGCAAACCGTCTTCCGTATGGGCTTTCGGCGTACGCGTTCACGCAAGACCTTGCGGAGTCGATCGCCATTTCGGAACGCGTCGAGACCGGAATGCTCGGTATCAATCATTTTGGTATAGCGCTCGCCGAGCTTCCATTCGGCGGCGTGAAGGCGTCGGGGTACGGCTCGGAAGGCGGGACTGAAGGCCTCGACTCTTATACGGTGACGAAATCAGTTACGATGGCGTAAGGGCGCGAGCCGTTCGTTGAGCGCGTGATCGTCGAAGTCACACGCGGGGATCTCGTCGAGTCGGTTCATCATGTTGCTGCCTGCGCCTGTAACGTTCAAGGTGAGGTCGTGCTGGCGGTCGGCGATGTCGACGCGCCTGTCTATCTACGTTCCGCCGCCAAGCCCTTCATCGCCGCCGCAGTGGTCGCCGCGGGCGCGCGGGAGCGCTTCGTCTTAGACGACAGAGAGATTGCCGTGATGGCCGGCTCACACTCGGGGCAGCTCTTCCATCTCAAGGCCGTGCGCTCGATCCTCCGCAAAATCGGGATGGATGAGTCGGCGCTCCTCTGCGGTGCGCATCTACCGTACAACGAGAAGGCAATGCTCGCGATGCTCAAACGAGGCGAGGCGCCACGGCCGATCCACAACAACTGCTCGGGAAAGCACGCGGGCATTCTCGCCCTCTGCCGCCTGCTCGATGCCGATCCGGCGACGTACCTCGACCCGAAGCATCCGGCGCAGCGCTCGATACTCGCCTTTTGTGCTCGCATGTCCGACGAAGATCCGCAACGGTGGCGCCTCGGAATCGACGGGTGCGGCATCCCGACATACGCGATCTCGCTGCGCCATGCCGCGCTCTCGTTCGCGCGCCTCGCCTCCGGCAATGGAGTCGACGCAACCGATGCCGCCGCCCTCGCAGTCGTACGCGCGGCGATGCTTGCGCGCCCCGAGTATGTGGCGGGCACGGGAGAGTTCGACAGCGAGCTGATGCGCGTGACGGACGGCGGCGTTCTCTCGAAAGGCGGTGCCGAAGGCGTGCATGGTGTCGCCATGCTCGCGCAGGGATGCGGCTTCGTCTCCAAGGTGCTCGACGGTGCCGCGCGTGCGCGGGCTCCCGCCTCGCTCGCGTTGCTGCACCGCCTCGGGGCTCTCAGCGCCGAGCAGATGGAAAAGCTTGGGCGGTTCGCGCGCCCCGTCGTGTATAATCGGGCCGGACGTGCCGTTGGAGAACTTCGCCCAACCTGACTACCTGAGCGCGCTTCGCGAGCGCGTGCTGCTCTTTGACGGCGCTATGGGCACGCAGGTCATGGAGCTCGGCCTCGGTGCAGCCGATTTCGGCGGCGAGCAGTATCTCGGCTGTAACGAAGCGCTCGTGCTCTCGCGACCCGATGTGATCGGGGAGATTCACGCCGCCTATTTGGCGGCCGGCGCGGACGTTGTCGAAACCGACTCGTTCACCGGCTCGCGCCTCAAGCTCGACGAATACGGGCTCGGCGAGCGAACATACGACATCAATGTTGCAGCCGCGCGCATCGCCCGCAAAGCCTGCGAGGCCTTCACGACGCCCGAACGGCCGTGCTTCGTTGCCGGTTCGATGGGGCCGACGGGCATGCTCGTCTCATCGTCGGACCCCGCGCTCTCGAAGATCACATTCGAGGAGCTCGCGACGATCTACGGTGAGCAGGCGCGCGCGCTCATCGATGGCGGCGCCGATCTGCTCTTGCTCGAGACGATGCAGGATCTGCTCGAGCTCAAAGCTGCGATTGCCGGCATCACGCGTGAGTTCGCGCGAGGAATGCGCCGCGTTCCGATTCAAGCGCAGCCGACGCTCATCACCGAGGGGCGGATGTTGCTCGGGACGGACATTCGCGCGATTTGTGCGGTGCTCGATGCGCTTCCGATCGACGTCATCGGGCTCAACTGCTCCACGGGCCCGGCGCAAATGCGCGACTCGATCCGCTATCTCTGCGAAAACTCACGCTGCCCAGTCTCGGTGATCCCGAACGCGGGCTTGCCGCTCATGGGGCCGCGCGGTGAGGCGATCTATCCCGAAACCCCGGAGCAGCTCGCGCGCGAGCTCGGTGAGTTCGTGCGCGAGTACGGCGTTGACGCAATCGGCGGCTGCTGCGGCACGACCCCTCAGCATATCCGCGCGCTTCGCGAAACCCTCGACTCTGCCGTTGCTCGCGGCGGTCCCTCGACCGCGCGCTTACGGCGCGGAGTTTACCCTGAGCGCGCGGAGCGCAGTCGAAGGGCTCGGGATGACAGCGCCGGGCCGCAGTATGTCGCGTCTGCGATGACGGCGGTGAGCCTGGAACAGGAGCCGCGCCCGCTGCTCGTCGGCGAGCGCATCAACAGCCAGGGTTCGCGTCGCACGAAGCGGCTGCTGCTCGAAGATCGCTACGACGACATCGTGCTCTTGGCACGCGAGCAGATCGAACGCGGAGCGCACGTGCTCGACGTCTGTTGCGCGCTCACGGAGCGCAGCGATGAAGAGTCGCAAATGCGCGAGCTCGTTCGCCGCCTCGCGCAGTCGGTCGAAGCCCCGCTCATGATCGACTCCACCGAGCCGAATGTCATGGAGAGCGCGCTACAAAACTATCCGGGCCGAGCGATTCTCAACTCGGTGAATCTCGAGGCGGGGCGCGCGAAGATCGACCGCGTGATGCCGCTCGCGATCGAGCACGGCGCGGCAGTCGTCGCGCTCACGATCGACGAGCAGGGCATGGCGAAGACGGCGGAACGCAAACTCGAGGTAGCGCGGCGCATCTACGAGATTGCCGTGGGCGAGTACGGCCTTTCGCC
>JASHTE010000226.1 GCA_030040695.1 Vulcanimicrobiota bacterium
CGAAAACCTGCGGTTTGGTATCCGAACCCGTGCCGGGAGCCACGAAGGCAACGCTCGACCCGTTCGGTGAGAATGTCGGATCGCCGATCGACTTGCGGTCGTACGTCAGCATCTGCTGCGCATGGGTCGCGAGGTCGATCATGACGAGCTCGGTGTCGCGCTCGTCGTCATTCCACAGCACGTGCGTCTCGAGAAAAACTGCGCGCCTTCCGTCGGGAGAGATCGCCGGCGACGAGATGCCGACGAGGCGCTGAAAGTCGTTCTCATCGATCGTTCGCGCCGCGGCGTGAAGATGTGGTGGGAGAACCAGGCAGAGCGTGAGAAGCGCGCCGAGCGCGCGAGCTTTTCTATCGATCATTAAGCGGGACTCCAAAGGGGGTACGGAATGCGGCGCAGACGATTCAGCACGAACGCGAGAATCGCCACGCCGCCGACGGCGCTCATAAGAAAACCAAAGTCGACGAGCCTCGGAAGAATGCCGAGGCGATTCGACCGCTCAGGAGCGTCTCGCGCATGCCCGTATTCTAGCACGCCGGAGCGCGTCCATCCTCTGCCGAAGGTTCGCGCGATGTTGATGAGGCGATTCGCCACACTCTCCATGACGCTCGTCCTCGTTTTCTCGTGCGCTGTTGCTCAAGCGGCGAGAGGAGACGGTGTCTACACGCACCCCGGCCGTTTGATCGATGCCGGCAACGGCGTTCGATTGAACTTCTATTGCATGGGCCATGGTTCGCCGACCGTCATCTTCGACGCGGGATGGGAGGATTGGTCCCCGTCGTGGGTGTTGATTCAGCCCGCGATCGCGCGCTACACCCGAGCCTGCGCGTACGATCGCGCAGGAAGCGGGTTCAGCAGCGCAGGGCCGACGCCGCGTACGAGCGTCGAGATCGCGCGCGAGCTACACGCGGCGCTCCACGCAGGAGGCATTCCCGGCCCGTACTTGCTCGTCGGCCACTCATTCGGTAGCTACAATATTCGGACGTTCGCGGACCTGTACATGCCCGAGGTGTACGGCATGGTCCTCGTCGATGGCGAATCGGGGGACCTCATCACGGCAAAGGAGCGGGCAGAGAACGATCGCACGTTTGCCAAGACGGTCGCCGGCTTGGAAGCGTGCCGGAGCGCCGTTGCGACGCAACGTCCACTTCCACCGATTCCGGCCACGGGGCATTCATACGCCCCGGCGCCGCGCACGGCGTGCTCGCATCAGTTCTTCCGCGGTTTGCCGATGCCCGAATGGTCGACGCAACTCAACGCGCTCGTGCTGCGCATTGCAAATACGCGCGTCGCGCTCTATGACGCGGTCATCTCAGAGATGCATGAGATGCCCACCGACGCGCAGTGGCTCATCGTCCACCGTCGCTCCTTTGGTAATCGCCCGGTCGTCGTCCTTACAGCACAGAATCATGCGTACGACACCGCGCGCACGTCGCCGGCGCTCCATCGAGCGCATCTTCGCTCCGAACAGCAATGGGCGCAGGCACAGCGCAAGTATCTTTCGCTCTCGACCGACGCGAAACAGATCTTCGCGATGAGCAGCGGGCACTACATCCAGCTCGACGACCCACAGCTCGTCATTAGCGCAATCCGCGGCGAGCTACGGTTGTAGGCACAGCGCCGGTCATCTTAAGCGAAGCGCAATGCTTGTCATCCCGAGCGAAGCGGCGCGGCCGCGGAGTCGAGGGAGCGCCCGTGGGTTAGCATCGGTCCCTCGACTCCGTTCACTTCGCTCACTACGCTCGGGATGACAAGGGGTTGTCTCTCGAGGATGCGTCGCGTATGGGGTCCGGCTGAGCTGCAATCATCGCTACGACCGAAAGAATCGAGACGCAAAGGCGCATCGTCGTCGCTATGATGTTTGTGCGGCGGGTTGCACGAGGCGATCGTATATCCACAGCAAGAGCGTTGTCAGCAGGCCGACACAGGTGATGGTGACCCAGACGAGTGCCGGCGTGCGGGCGACGCTGCCGAAGTACTGCAGGATCACGCCGCCGAGCCATCCGCCGACAAGCGAGCCGACGCCGATCGGCAAGAACGCGAAGCCCATGTACGTTCCCTGGCGATCCGCGGGCGCGAGACGCGAGACGTATTCGTAGTACCGCGGCGAGAGCACGATCTCCCCGATCGCGACCAAGACGAGGCTCAGGACTGCGGCGATGACACTCGGTCTCGCAGCAAGAATGAGCCAACCAATGGGCGTGATGAGCGAGCCGAGAATGATTGCGTGAAACGGCAGGAGCTTTCGAGTGAGCGCGTTTACCGCGACCGTGAACAAGATGACGATGAGCGGATCGGTGATCAGGATCATCGCGGAGTTGGCGTTAGGATCGACGTAGTCGTGGATGTAGATGGGCATGATCAGAAACTGCTGCCAGTAGACGATCCAGTAACCCGAGAAGATCGCGAGAAAGAGCACGAAGCGGCCATTCGAGAGAACCGTGAGGAGATTGCGCCCGGCCTGCACGAGCGATGCAGTCGACTCAGGGCGCCACGAGTGCGGTTCCTTGAAGAGCAGCAACACGGTGAAGAACATGAGGAAGACGCTCAGCGCGGCGAGCAGGAAGACGTCTTGCGTGGGCAATCGTCCGTGGAGCCAGCCGGCGAGGAACGGCCCTAACGTGCTGCCGATGTTCACCATCGTGTAGTAGAGCGCGTAGCCTATAGAGCGAACGTCCTCGCGGGAAGCGCGCGCGGTCGTCCCGACGACTGAAGGCTTCACGAGTGCAACGCCGAGCGCAGGCAGGAAGAGAATGACGCCCGCGAGCAGCCCCAGCGGAACCACATGGCGGACGGGCGCGAGCCACGGTGCGCCGATCGAGCCGACGAGAAAATACGCACAGCTCAGGATGAGATAGGCGGCGGAGAGCGCCCGGCGGAAGCCGATGCGATCGGCCAAAGCCCCGCCGAAGACCGCCATCACCCAAACGGCGCCGCCGAAAATGCCGCTCAGCGTCGCGGCGGCCGCGCTCGGGAAGGCCAGCGCGTCGTGCAGGTAGAGCGCCAGCGAGGAGAAGACGGCGTAGTAGGAGAGCCGCTCGAAAATCTCGGTGACGTTCGCGACCCAAAATGGCCGCTCGAAGCCCGCACGAATCTCTCGCCATCGACGGCCCATTTTAGAGGAATTTCGCTTCCCGGCATTGATGAACCCGTTAATTGGGCTTGCGCGAGCGGCGCTTGGGCGAGCCGTCATTGAGATGGAAAGGAACCGATGAACAAAGTAGATCTCATCCGCTCCGCGCTGGAGCGCGTCGAACTGAAGAGGGCCGATGCCGTTGCTCTCGTCGACGGCATTTTCGAGGACATCACGAACTCGTGCATCAGCGGCGAGCCGGTGAAGATTCCGGGCTTCGGGCAGTTCAAGGTACGTGACCGCGCGGCTCGTATCGCGCGAAATCCGGCGACGGGAGAGCCCGTGAAAGTTCCGGCAAAGCGCGTCTTCAAGTTTCTCCCGGCCAAGGCACTCAAGGAGGCCGTGATGAGCAAACGGCGCGGAAAGGCTCCGGCTCGCAAGAAAGCTGCGAAGCCCGCGCGCCGCAAAGCCGCTCCAGCTCGGCGCGCGAAGAGGGGCGGAAGACGCCGCTAAGGAGCAGGCTCTAAGCAACCTGCCCGCCGAAACGTCGGGGATGCGAGCCGGGTTCGCCCTGACGACTTCGGTTCTCGTTGCGATCGCATGCGTCGATCGAGCAGCGGCGGATGAGTATTCCCCGACGACGTTCACCGCCGCCCAAATCCTCGCAAAATCCGATGCTGCCTCGGGTCGTCTCACTCCAGGGCAGTATCTGATCGTGCGCCGGTATGCCACGCCGAGCCAAATAACGACGAGCATGACGCAGACGAACGGCGACGACTACATCACCGTCGAGACGACCGGGAATCTCACGGATGAGTTCGGCTCCTATCAGGGGCAGCACTGGGAACGCGACGTCAACGGGATCGTTCTTCGAGCGAGCGGCTTCCATGCCGCGGCCGATCCGAACGCGCTGGCGTGGAGAAATCCGAGCGACCCGCGGTATCGTGTGGAGGCGCTCGGCTTGACCCAAAACGCTCCCGTGGAATATGTCGTCGAAGCGAATCCGCCGGGAGGGCAGGACGAGTACCGCTACTACGATGCGCAGACGTTTCTCCTCGACAAGGACGTCATCTTCGGCGTCGATCGGTATCGTCACGAGACGGACTACTCGGA
>JASHTE010000227.1 GCA_030040695.1 Vulcanimicrobiota bacterium
GCTATTCTCGAGCCAGTCGCTGTAGAGCGAGTAGGCGTAGATGCGCATGTACGACGTGTCGTTGAATGGATGCGTCCACTGTAGCTTCAGCGCGGAGTCGTCGTTGCGTTGCGTATCGAGGTACTCGCTCGATTGCAGGCTCTGTCCGATCTCCGACTCGCTTGCGCTCGGCATCCCGTAGATCGTGTACGGCGTTCCTACACCGCCGCTCGACGAGTCGACGACGGTTCCGAACGGTAGATTGTAGGAGTACGTATAGGGGTAGGTGAGCGCGCCGGCGCCGAGGGCACCGATGTCGCCCCAACCAAGGTAGTCCTCACCCTGCGTCAGTCCGGGACCAACCTCGTCGAGCATGGAGTTGGCGTAGGTAACCATCGCCTCATCCCACCAGAGGACTTGAATGTCATCCTTCTGGCCATCTTGGCGAGGGATGCCGAAGTGCAGATTCACGACGTTGTTACGCTCGTCGATCATGGCTGCGCTGCCGTAGAGGCCCCAACCTGAAACGAAGCAGCCATCGGGCTCGTCCGCGGTCGTGAACTCCGTGCTATTCGCTTCCTGCGTCGGCGTACAATTCGTGGCAACGCCGCGCCCGCTTGCGCTCTCCGTCGTGAAGTATGGGTCGGTTGCCTGGTAGACGCCGCCATTCGTCATGTAGCCGGCGCCGTCGCTATTGTCGATGTAGCGGAAAGCCTGATCGTAACCGCTGATGCCGACGTAGTACGAGAAGTTGCGATCCGGCGTCGAACCGCCCACCTCGAGCTGCGCCTCGTGCCAGAATGCCTCCGAGGCCGTCCCAAGCGTAAGATTCGCGTAGCCGGGGTAGGTGCCGGTCTTGATGACGTTATTGATGAAGCCGGAGACGCCGTTCGACGAGATGTCGGACGGACCGCCGCCGGTGTAGATTTGCAGTTCCTGCAGCCCGAGATTCGACTCGGTCGTGTTTGGATAGTTATCGAACGCGCGGTTCATGGGAACGCCCTCGATCTCGTATCCGGTGAAAAACGGGTTCTGCCCGTGAATCACGACCGCTTGATCCCAGCCGATCTCACTCGTTCCGAGAAAGACGCCCGGAACCGAGGCAATTGCCGAGTAGGCGCTGTTCAGGTTACCGCCGCCGCCCAATGCCGCCGAAGCAGCTTGCTGCGACGGAGTGACATTGTAAATGTCGCCACCGACTCCGGGCTTCACCAGGCCGGCGGCCGTCCCGGTGACATGCGCGATCACCTTGATCGCACGCGGCGCCGTGAGGACAACCTGCTGGGTCTGGTCGGCAAAGACGGTGTTGCCCGCAAGTGACGTCGTCTGGTAGCCGTCTTTGACGACCGTCAGTGTGTACGTGTCGGGCGCAAGTACGAGGAACACGAAGTGTCCCTTCGAGTCCGTCGTCGTGGTCGCGACCTGCGATGGCGAGCTCGCCGTTACCGTTGCTCCGGCAATCGGCGCTCCCGTGTCATCGTTAACGATGCCGGCGATGCCGCCGGTGGTCGCCGCCAGTGTCCATGTTCCCTGGAGGAGAAAGCTCACCGATAGGATCGCGACAAGAGCCACGCGACGGAGGGTTCGTCGAGAATGCATGTCTTATAACCCTCAGTTCAGTTGTGTGCTGCGCCACCCAGCAAGCGCATTTAGATCACGTTAGCGCCCAGCGTGCTACGTGGTCTAGCACGATCTTACGGATAACTCATCGCGTACTCAGGCTCTTGGGACAATCTTACGAAAAAGCCCGAAAGCTCCGATCGAAAACCGATCGAAGCCTTCAAGGGGTTTAGGTAATGCGTTCTTACCTAGGTGCAAGACTATCACAGCATGCGTATCATGTCGTGGACGAACTTATGAACTCAGTGCAGCGAATTCTCAGGCTTGCACGCTACGTTTGGTTGAGCGTGCAAGCGCATGAGGGCACCACTTGTAGCTGAAGATATCTTTTTCTGGCGCGAGCTCACACTGGATCCGAGCACGCGCGAGGTGCGCCGCACCGGCGTTGCCATCAAGCTGACCCGCAGGGAATATGAGATCCTCTTCGTGCTCATGCGCGAGCCTCGGCGTCTCTATAAGAAGGAAGAACTCCTCGAACTCGTCTGGGGCCACGACTTCGATGGTTCGTCGACCGCTCTCGAAACCTACATCTCGTACCTGCGCCAAAAGCTCGACCTTACCGGTCAGCCGTCGTACATACGGACCGTGCGCGGTGCGGGTTACGGAATGGCGCGCTAGCTAGAGCGCGATACCCGCGGGTTTGTCGAGCCCATTCGAAATTGTCACCGCAGGTGAGCCGGTGTACGGCGGCGCGTATTCGGTGACCGTGCTGTTGCCGATGTTCGCAACGAACAGATCGCCGGAAGCATCGAGCGTGATGCCGTCCGGCTCATCCACGTCGGTGGTGATCGTCGTCAAGAGCGTTCCGCCGCTCGTGTATTCGGCGACCGAGTTAGCGCCCCAGTTCGCAACGAAGATGTCGCCGGAAGCGTTGATCGCCAAGCCCTCGGGCTTGTTCAAGCCGCTCGAGATAAGCGTCGTCGAGCTCGTATAGGACGGCGCGGTGTACTCGACCACGGTGTTGTTCGCGAGGTTCGCAATGAAGAGATCGCCGGAGGAATCGAGCGCGAGACCGGTAGGATCGTCGATGCCACTCGCAAGAACGAGCGCCGGCGTGCCGTCGTACGGCGACAAGTACGCGGTTACCTCACTGTCGCCGCTGTCCGCGACGAAGAGCTCACCCGATGAAGAGAGCGCGAGAGCCTCGGGCTGCTCGACGCTGTCGTCGATCGTTACCGCCACCGAGGTATAGGGGGGATCGTACTCGATGACGGCATTCTGATTCGGCTCGGCAACGAAGAGGTCGCCTGCCGAGTTGAAAAGCAACCCAGTAGGCTCGTAGGGCAACGTAATCGTCGACGGAGCGCCCGTGAAGGGCGGAGCATACTCCCCGATCGTCGTGGTGCCTGAGTTCGAGACATACACCGCCGCGGAGTTGTACGTCGTTGCGGGTGTCGTCGGCGTCGTTCCGTTCGAACTTCCACCGCACGCGGTCAAGCCGAGGAGGACCATAAACAGGCCGTTCCTGGACAAGAATGACTTCATACGAAAAAAGACTCCTCTCCGTGACGGGGCCATCTCATTCTTGCTCTCGAGCTTGAGGAGTTCCTGTGGACGCAGCCGCCTCCACGGGCCGCCCGACACTGAAAGTCATATTCACTATCGGGGGTATGCTATACTCTCCACAGAGATGAACGCTACTGTCGCCAAGCGCCTTCCCAAGAACTACAAACTCGTCTACGAAATCCTCCGCGGCGCCGGGCACGGCGTTCACTTCACGATGGGCGAGATCTACGCGCACGCAAAGCGGAAACGGCCGGCGATCGGGTTCTCTACGGTGTATCGCGGCATCGCTCGCTTGCGCGACCTCGGCTGGATCGACGAGATCGAGCTTCCCGGATCGGATAGTGCCGTGTACGAGCTCAAAGGTAAGCCACATGCGCACTTCTGTTGTGGGCGTTGTGGTGAGGTCGCGGACGTGCACTACCAGCTTCCGGCCCGTACGATCGCGCGACTGGCAGCCAGAACCGGCGGCCGCGTGGGCGAAGCCATGGTGACGCTGCGGGGCCTCTGCCGCCGCTGCTCCGTGTGAGCTCGGAAATCCTTAGGCTCTCGCGCGAGAATGGGATCGCGCTCGTGACGCTTGCGCGCCCCGACGTGCGTAACGCGTTCAACGCGGATCTCATCTCGCAGATGCGCGTCACCTTCGACCAGCTCGCGGAGGACGCGAGCGTTCGCGCGGTGTTGCTCGCCGGCGACGGCCCTGTCTTCTGCGGAGGGGCCGACGTGCACTGGATGCGTGCTGCGCTCGGTCTCTCGTACGACGAAAACGTCGCCGATGCCGAAGCGATGAGCGACATGTTTCGTGCGATCGACCGTTGCCCCAAACCCGTGATCGCGCGCGTCCACGGTGCGGCGCTCGGCGGCGGAGCCGGCCTCCTGGCCGTTTGCGACATCGCCGTCGCAAGCGAGGAGACACTCTTCGGCTTCACCGAGGTCAAGCTCGGAATCATTCCCGCCGTCATCTCTCCGTTCGTGCTCGCAAAGATCGGGGCGTCGCACGCGCGAGCGCTCTTCCTTACGGGAGAGCGCTTCGATGCGACGCGCGCGAGAGAGATCGGACTCGTGCACGCAGTCGTTCCCTTTGCCGATCTCGATGCTGCCGTGGGGAACATCCTCGCCGAGGTGCGCACGGCGGGCCCGAGCGCAGTGAGCGCGATCAAGGCGCTCATCGCCGAGATTCGCGCAGCCTCCTACGACGCGTCGCGCGACGTCACCGCGGCCGCGATCGCCAGGCAACGCACGAGCGAGGAAGGGCAGGAGGGGTTGCGCGCCTTTCTCGAGAGACGGCGCGCTTCATTCAGCGAATGATTCGCCGGCTCCTCATCGCGAATCGCGGCGAGATCGCCGTGCGCGTCGCTCGCGCTGCGCGCGCGATGGGTATCGTACCGCTCGGCATCTACTCGGATGCCGATGCGCGCGCGTACCATCTCTCCTTCATGGACGACGCTCGCCGGATCGGTCCGGCGCCGGCGGCAGAATCATACCTCGACGCGCGCGCGATTCTCGCAGCTGCACGAGAGATGAATGCGGAGGCGCTCCATCCCGGCTACGGCTTTCTCTCCGAGAACCCGGCCTTCGCGCAAGCCGTTCAGGAGGCCGGCCTGATCTTCGTCGGGCCGCCGCCCCCCGCGCTCGCAGCCGCCGGAAGCAAGATCGAGGCGAAGCGGCGCGCACGAGCCGTCGGAGTGCCGACGGTCCCGGGATACGACGGCGAGGATCAGTCCGACGCGCGACTGCGCGCTGAAGCCGAGCGCATCGGTTTTCCCGTGCTCGTCAAGGCGAGCGCCGGGGGCGGCGGGCGCGGCATGCGCGTCGTTCTCGCGGCGCCTGAGCTCGAGGAGGCGATTGCCGCCGCAAAGCGCGAGGCCCTCGGCGCCTTCGGCGATGCAACGCTCCTGCTCGAGCGCTATCTGCAGAATCCGCGCCACAT
>JASHTE010000228.1 GCA_030040695.1 Vulcanimicrobiota bacterium
GTCGAGCACGATCGTCGGAAACGGAATCACGTGCTCCGGTGGAAGGAGTGCTGCGGAGGGATTCGCCGCGATCTCCTCGAGCGTGAGCGCTTCGGCAAGCACGAAAGGACCGGAGGCTTCACGTAACAGTGCGCCGAGATGCGCTGGAACGCCGATCGCCGTGCCGAGATCCGCGAAGAGCGTGCGCACGTACGTACCCTCGCTGCACGTCACGCGCAGCCTGGCCATTGCCGGTTCAGTGCCGAGTACGGTGATCGAATAGATCGTCACGCCGCGTGCGCGCCGCTCCACCTGCTTTCCCTCGCGGGCAAGCTCGTAGAGGCGGCGCCCTTCGTAATGGAGCGCCGAGTGCATCGGTGGTATTTGCTCCACCCGCCCCAGAAAGGCGGGGATCGCCTCGCTCAGCCGGCGCTCCCAATCAGCGGGAACCTCGCCGCTTGCGATCGTTTCACCGAGCGCGTCCTGCGTCGACGTCGCGCGCCCGAGCACGAGGAGCCCAGCGTACGCTTTGCGTTGATCGGTGAGGAGGGGAATCAATCGTGTCGCTTTGCCGATTGCGACAGGCAACACGCCCGCGGCCTGCGGGTCGAGCGTGCCGAGATGCCCCGCAGCGACACGGCGATCGCCCGTATACACGCCGTAGATACGACGAACGCGCGCAAGCATTTGCGCCGATGTCGGCCCTGCCGGCTTGAAGACGTTTACGAAACCAAGCGTTATATCGTCACCCCGAACGAGCGCATACCATTCTTGTCATCCTGAGCGCAGCGAGCGTTAGCGAGCGGAGTCGAAGGACCACTACAACCCTTGAGCAACGAGCTTGTCATCCTGAGCGCAGCGAGCGCTAGCGAGCGGAGTCGAAGGACCACTACAAACCTTGAGCAACGAGCTTGTCATCCTGAGCGCAGCGAGCGTTGGCGAGCGAAGTCGAAGGACCACTACAAACCTTGAGCAACGAGAGCGGCATCAACCGCTGCTATAGCTTCTGCTAAAGAACCTCCAAAATCCAATCCGGAGGCACGGAAGTGTCCTCCGCCGCCGAGGCTCGCGGCCGCGGCCTGCACGCTGACGCGTCCGCTCGAGCGGAGGCTCACACGTAGCTCGCCGCCATACGCTTTGAAGAGCGCGGCGACCTCGACGCCCTCTTGCCCGAGGAGCACATTGACGACGTCCTCGGTGTCCTCGCCATCGGCGCCGCATGCGGCAAGCATCGCATCGTCGACGTACGACCAACAGTAGCGCCCGTCGTGTCCGAACTCCATTCCGTCAATGATACGTCCGAGCAGTTTCGTCGCAGCGACGCGCTTGTTCGAGAAGATCTCGCGCGTGATGCGCTCCTTGTCGGCGCCCATTCGCATCAGCTCCGCGGCGGTCTCCAGCGCCTCCGGCGTCGTGTTCGAGTGCATGAGTCCGCCGGTATCGGTCATGATCGTCGTCAGCACGCAGGTCGCGATGTCGGCATCGATTTCGACACTCAGTGCGCGCAGCAGGTGCATCACACACGTTCCCGTCGAGCACTCCTTCGGCAGCACGTAATTCCACGCGCCGAAGAGCGTATTGCCGAGATGGTGATCGATTTCGAGGATGTTCTCTCGGGTAATCTGCGCAACCGCCGGGCCCGCGCGCCCGCGATCGCTCATGTCGCAGAACACGTAGAGCGTCTGCGGCGGAAGATCGGCCGGAATTGCGCGCGAGACGCGTTGCGCGCTGGGAAGGAAGCGCAACGTTCGTGGTACCGCATCTTGCTGATAGTACGCGACCCGCTTCCCGAGCTTCTCGAGTGCGAGACCGAGCGCAAGGCCCGCGCCGAGCGTGTCGCCGTCGGGCTTCACATGGCTCACCATCACGAAAGCCGGACGCCGCCGCAGCTCGTCGACGACCTCCTCGGTCGTCGAAATGCCCTCGCGTTCCTCGATCATTCCCCGTGCTCCATGCGACGCCGCTCTGCGTCGGCGCGGAGTTGCTTTGCGAGATCGATCGCACGCTCGGCCGAGCGATCTTCGATGAAGAGCAGCTGCGGCGTGTGACGCAGGTCGATACGATGTCCAAGTTCGCCGCGAAGAAATCCGGCAGCGTGGTGAAGCGCCTCGAGCGACTGCTGTGCCTGCTGACGATCGCCGATGAACGAGACGAAAACCTTGCACTGCCGCAAGTCGTCACTCACTTCCGCGCGCGTCACCGTCACGAAGCCGAGCCGCGGGTCTTTCAGCTCTTGTGTCACGAGCATGCCGAGAACGCGCTGCACTTCGTGATCGATCCGCGCGATACGCTGCGGTTTCATTTCGAAGGCGCTCCGCCCCAGGCTCCGCGCCAAACCAGCCTACGCACGAGCGAGCTCCGGAGCGACGAGTTCCTTCGCGTAGGCTTCGATCACGTCGCCCTCTTTCAGGTCTTGGAATCGCGCGATTTGGACGCCGCACTCGAAGCCTTCGGAGACCTCGCGCACATCCTCTTTGAAGCGCCGCAGCGATTCGATCTCGCCGTCGAAGACGACCGTGCCGTCGCGCACGATGCGTACCTTTGCGTTGCGCGTGAGCTTCCCGCTCTTCACGTAACAGCCGACGATCGTTCCCACTCTGCTCACCTTGAAGACCTGGCGCACCTCCGCGGTACCGAGCGCGACCTCACGCTCGACCGGCGCGAGCATGCCGCGCATCGCCTTCTTGAGGTCGTCCTCGATCTCGTAGATCACCTGATAGAAGCGCAAATCGACGCCGTCTTGCTGCGCGAGACGCCTCGCGGTCTCGTCGGGACGGATGTTGAACCCGATGAGCACCGCGCCCGAGGCGCTCGCGAGGTTCACGTCGTTCGGGCTGATCGCACCGACACCGCCGTGTATGACGCGAATCTCCACCTCATCGTTCGAGAGCGACTCCATGCGCGCACGCAGTGCCTCGACCGATCCTTGTCCGTCCGCTTTGATGATGAGGTTGAGGACCTTGCGTCCCTCGGCCGGCATCATCGACATGAACGTCTCGAGCGAAACCTTCTGCGAGCTCGTCGCCGCGATGCGCACGTCGCGTCGCCGCGATTGCCGCTTCTCTGCCGCTTCGCGTGCGACGCGCTCGTCGCTCACGACCATGAGCGTGTCGCCCGCGGCGGGAACGTCGGAGAGCCCCATCAGCGAGACCGGGATCGAGGGGCCCGCCTTCTTCACTTGCCGTCCGGTGTCGTCGATGAGCGCGCGCACGCGGCCGTACGTGCCGCCCGCAACGGCGATGTCACTGACGCGCAGGGTGCCGTTCTGCACGAGCACGGTCGCAACTGCGCCGCGCCCGCGATCGAGCGACGACTCGATGACGACGCCGGTCGCGCGACGATGCGGATTCGCTCGCAGCTCGCGAATGTCGGCTTCGAGCAAGACGGTCTCGAGCAGCTTATCGATGCCGTCGCCGGTCTTCGCAGAGACCGGCACGCACTCGACGTTGCCGCCCCAGTCGACCGGTTGCAATCCCTCTTCGGCCAGTTGCTGCTTCACGCGCTCCGGCTGCGCGTCGGGCCTGTCCATCTTGTTGATCGCAACGACGATCGGCACGTTGGCGGCGCGTACGTGGCTGATCGCCTCTTTCGTTTGCGGCATCACGCCGTCGTCGGCGGCGACGACGAGAACCGCGACATCCGTCACCTTCGCGCCGCGCGCGCGCATCGCGGTGAACGCTTCGTGACCGGGCGTGTCGATGAAGGTGATCTTGCGATCGCCCTGCTCCACCGTGTACGCGCCGATTTTCTGCGTGATTCCGCCCGCTTCGCCCGCCGCGACGTTCGCTTGCCGAATCTTGTCGAGCAGTGAGGTCTTGCCGTGGTCGACGTGGCCGAGCACCGTAACGACCGGCGGACGCGGCACCATCATCTCGGGCCGGTCCTCCTCTTGCTCTACCGTTACTTCCTCACCGGCCTCTTTGACGACCGCGTTGAAGCCGAACTTCTTCGCGACCGCAATCGCGACATCGCTTGGAATATTTTGATTGATCGTCGCCATCGTGCCCATCTTGATGAGCTCGGCGATCACGTCTTTTGCGGGAACGATCATCGAGGTTGCGAGCTCTTGCACCGTCAAGAGATCGGGAATCTCGATTGTCTCGAGACGCCGTTCGGGAGCGCGCGCTGCGGCCGCTTTCTTCTTCCGTTGCAGCTCCTTCTCGAGCAGCATCTCCGTCTCGCGATCGCGCTTCGCCGCGATTTTATCTTCACGAGAGCGCGTGCGCTCGCCGGGACGCGCTGCTCCCGAAGACGGCGCCGGCGTCTCCGTACCGCTGGGTTGTTCTATCGGACGCGCGAGCGGGCGGAAGGGACCATTGCCCGCCGGACGCCGCGCGGGCATGGGACGGGGGCCAACGGGGCCGCGTGCCGGCTGCCCCGGTGCAGCCTGTCCCGGACGCGGCGCGACGCCCGGACGTGGCGCGATGCCGGGTCGCGCCTGAGGCGCCGGGCGCGGTGCCGCTTGCTGCGGAGGCGGAGTTGGTTTCGCCACCGAGGGCTGCCCAGAGGGAACGGGGCGTAGACGCGGCACCGGCGGCTCTGCCGGGCGCGGGCCTGCGGGGCGCGGTTGCGCGGGCGCTTTCGCCGGCGCGCTCGCCGATGCCGAAGGGGTCGCCTTGGGAGCGGACGCTTTCTTTGCCGCCGCACCGCCGTTGCCGGCGGCAGGCTTGAGCAGCACGCTACGAACGAGGTCTGCGATCTGATCGGGAACGACGCTCAACTGGTTCTTCGCTTCGAAGACCCCACCTAAGCGCCCGTTGAAGAGCTCGATCAGTTCTTTCGACGTGAGCCCGACCTCTTTGGCGAGCTCGAAAATCCGTACGTTTCCTTTTGCCAAGTCTCACACTTCGATGCGCCGTGCACACCGAAGGCCCCAAGTCGTTGGAAGGCGCCGAGACCTCCCAGCGACCCGGGTGGACTCTGCCTCTATGCTATACGCACGCGCGTTGATGCGCTGTTGCGCTAATCATGGTCATTCATAACGTTTGAACCATACCAAGACCCGTATTCTGCGGCCGCGGATGCGAGCCCCGGGTAGCGCCGATTCTTTCTCGCCGCCTCGGCACAGGCCGAAGAGCAGAGGTACACGCCGCGTCCGGAGCTGCGCCGCCGGTTCGGCACGTCCGCGTGCCAGCCTTCGGCGCTGCGAACGAAGCGCGCGAGCCGCACCTGCGGCAGGCGCCTGCGGCAGCCGACGCACTGCCGCAGCGGAATGTGTCGCCCGCTACTCGCTGCCGAGACGCTCGCGACGGAACTCCTCAAGTTTTCGGATGAGCTCGGCGTCGGCCGCAACCTCCTCTTCTTCGGCCTCTTCTTCCACCACCGGAGGAGGCGCCGTTTCGACCCCGCGTGCCGCGCGTTCGGCGACGTAACGTTCGCGCGTCGCCTCGGCCTCGGTCTCGCTCGTGATATCGAGGCGCCATCCGGTCAGCCGTGCCGCGAGACGCACGTTCTGCCCGTCGCGCCCGATCGCGAGCGAGAGCTGATAATCGGGAACGGTGACGAGTCCGACGCCGTCCTCCTCGAAGAGCTCGACCGAGATCACCTTCGCCGGAGCGAGTGCGTTCATGATGAAGTTCGGCATCTCAGGCGCCCACGGAATAATGTCGATTTTCTCGCCGCGCAAGTTATCGGAAACATTCGCAATGCGGCTCGACTTCGGCCCGAGGCACGCGCCGATCGGATCGACTTCAGGACGATGGCTGCGCACCGCGACCTTCGAGCGCACGCCCGGCTCACGCGCGAGCGCCATGATCTCGACGACGCCGTTGGCGAGCTCGGGAACCTCGAGCTCGAGTAACCGTTGCACGAGCCCCTCGGCGGTGCGCGAGAGCACGACCTGCGGCCCCTTCGGCGATTTGCGCACGTCGAGCACGTACGCGCGAATGAAGTCGCCGATGCGAAAGACTTCGCCCGGTACTTGTTCGCTGAGCGGAAGGATCGCCTCGTCGCGCCCCTCGAGCAAGACGTACATGTTGCGCTGCTCGTAGCGCTGCACCGTTCCGGTGACGAGGTCGTTCAGCTTGCGCGTGTACTTGTTGTACACGGTGTCGCGCTCCGCCTCACGAATTCTCTGGACGATGACTTGCTTCGCCGTCTGTGCGGCGATCCGCCCGAAGTCTTTCGGTTTCACCTCTTCGTCGTAGAAGTCGCCGACCTGGTACGGCACGCCGGCTTTCTGCAACGAAATCTCGAGTTTGGGATCTTCCACGTTCTCCACGACCGTGCGGCGGTGGTAGACCTTGTACTCGCCCGTCTGACGATCGACGATCACGATCGCGTTCGCCTCGCTGCCGTAGTGCCGCTTGTAGGCCGTCAAGAGCGCAGCTTCAAGGCCCTCGAGAAGCATCTCGAAGGAGATGTTGCGTTCGTTTGCGATCGACTGCAGGACGTCGATCAATCGTTCGTCAGTTGCTTGCACCGTGGATACCTTTCCGTTCCCGTTTTTCTCGCCGAAGATCGGCACGGGGATCGAACTCGAGATGCGCCGATTTAATGGTTGCCATCGGCAGCGGCAGCTCGCGCGCACCGATCTCGAGGAGCACGTTCTCGCCGCGCAGACCGCGTAATACGCCGCGATGCGTCTTCGCGCCGTCGATGAGCAGCGACGTTACGACGCGCGCTCGCATGCCCTTGAAGCGCTCGTAGTCACTCGGCTTCAGCAGCGGGCGTTCGAGCCCGGCCGATTCAACCTCCAGTTCGTACGGCGTCGCGAGGCCCTCGAGACTTGCGTTGATGCGGGCTGCGATGCGCTCGCAGAGCACGAGATCGGCGCCGCCGGGCCGATCGATCGTCACCGAAAGCGTAACCGAGCCGTGTCGCGGATGCGCCGCGTGCTGGAGAATCTCCACTTCGGGAAAGGCGCCGTCGTGCGCGATCGCTTCCAGCGCGCGCTCGAATGCACTCTCCAGCTCTCCGTCCCTCATTCTTATTCAGCTCTACAAGAACAGCGAAGCGCGGGACGTGCCCACGCTTTTGGATCTCCTTCCCTAAGGATACACAAACAAACGAAGGGCCGCAACCCCATGGGCGCGGCCCCCGTTGGATTTTCTCCGGCGTACGATGCACTACGCGCTACCGGTCACGACCGGCTGACGCAGGGCGCAGATCTCGCGCTCTCTCTTATGCGCAGGCACCAGGGCCTCGGTGGCCCGGCGGATCTTGCAGCTCCAAGCTGCCCTCCCTTTGTCGCGCCCACTGTACGGGGCGTATCTCAATCCTACTGCGGCGCAGGTCAGCCTTCAAGCGGGCAGCGGATGATTTTATGGCGAGGAGGCGGGCGGCGTAAAGGGCGTGAGCGCGCGCTCGCTACACTCCATCGAGCCGTTGCCCAAGATGATCGGGTCCATCCCTGAAGCGAGCCCCGTTTGCACGGTGTGCTGGCCGCCGATCTGAACGCCGTTTGCTCCCAGGTTCGGCGCGCCCGCGCCCGCGAGAATCCCTTGCGATTCAGTTTCCGGAAAACGCACCATCCAGCCGGTGCATATGACGATCGGCCCCTTGCGCTGCACCGAGGCAACCCACATCTTGATCCGGCCGTGCCCGCCGCCGGCCGGTCCCTCAAAAATGTAGCGCGTGCGTGCGAGCGCCTCGGGAGGCGGCGTCGGCTCGAGGCGTCCCGAGAGATCGAGGCTCCCAACATAGTGCCCCTGGTGCACGGTGACCGGACCGCTCGGCAGCAACGCGTTCAGGCGCGCGTTCAAGCCCGCATACGGGTTGCGCGTCGGTTTCGGTACGGGGCGCGGGCGCTGTGTCGGAACCGGCGTGGGAGTTGGTGCGACCGCAATCGGGCGCGGGCGAACGTTCGCGTGCCCCACATTCGACGTCTGTGGCGCCGGCGAGGCGTGACCCTCGGCAGGCCTGGACGTGATCAGCGGATGCGGATGCTCGACCCCAGCAACTTGGCTCGGTGGCGCAGTAAGCATCGGCCGCGGGCTCGGCGCCTGCGTCGGAGCCATGGTCGGCGCCGGCTTCGCCGTCGGCGGAGCCGGGCGCGGCGTCGGCGCGATCGTCGGCTTCGCCGTTGCCGGCGCGGGACGCGGTGTCGGTGCCTGCGTCGGCTTTGCCGTCGCTGCAGGCACTGGTCTCTCGGTGGGCCTGGGCTTCGCGGTCGGCTGCGCCGTCGGTCGCGGCGTTGGCGCCTGCGTCGGCTGCACCGTAGGCTGCACGATCGCTACCTGCGTGGGAACGGCGGTTGGAAGAGGCCGCGGTGCAAACGAGGGTACCGGCGTCGGGTTCGGCGAGGCTGAAGGCACGACCTGAGTGAGAACGTGGAGCGCCTCCTGCGGTGTCTGCAGTGGATGCGGCTGCGAACGCTGCTGCGGCACACGGCGCTGAGGCTGCTGGGACGGCATCGGCTGCGGTGTAACCGCCGGCGCAATCGGAACGATCTGCGAGATCGTCAGCAGCGATCCGCCTGCAGTCGGCTCTTGCGCGCTCTCCTGCGCGCTCGATGCAGCGAGCGATACGAGAAACGCTGCGGCGAGCAGGTGCAACAGGAGTGACGCGAGGGTACTACCCGCGAGTCGCTCGTCACGGCGCTGGTCGTTGGGGTCGCGCCGGTACTTCAAAGCCTAGGGTTATCCGCGGCCTCAGGCCCAGGCGCCTGCAACCTGTCATCCCGAGCGGAGGTGCGAAGCACCGAAGTCGAGGGACCG
>JASHTE010000229.1 GCA_030040695.1 Vulcanimicrobiota bacterium
GTCGGTATGGCAGGCGTACGCGCGGTATTTCTCGCGCCGCACCGGCGTGAAGCTTTCGCACAGCCTGCGATACGACGCCGCCACGTGGCTTCCGTTCCTCCTCCTCTGGTTTACCTTCTTCTTCAATCCAGCACTCGCGAGCAGCGGCCGGCTCTTCGCTGCCGGGCTCGCGTTTTTCAGTGTCCTAAAAGTCCTCATCGCAGCGCGGTTCAATCAAACCGTTCGCGAAGTGCTCGTCGATTTTCTTGTTTCGCGTGCGGCGATCATCGTCATCGCCGAGCTTGCAGCCGTGATCATCGGCCAGCGCCCGGGAGCGCACGTTCAAGAGTCGCGCAATCTCTTGCTCGCCGTCTGGGGGCGGTGGGATGCCGTCCACTATCTGACGATCGCGACGCAGGGTTATCACGGGATCGAGACCGCGTTCTTTCCCTTTTACCCGCTCCTGATTCGCCTCCTCGGCTTCTTCACTGCCAATCATCTCATCGCCGGGCTCTTGATCTCGAACGCGTGCTTCTTCTTCGGCCTGCTCTTCCTGTACAAGCTCGTCGAGCACGAATTCGACCGATCCGTCGCTCGTCGCGCGATATTCTACGTTTGTATCTTTCCGACGGCGGTCTATTTCTCTGCCGTTTATCCCGAGTCGCTTTTCTTCTTTCTCACGGTGTCATCGTTCTACTACATGCGCGCACAACGGTGGTGGCTCGCGGGTCTCCTTGGATTCTTCGCGGCGCTGACGCGCTCGGAGGGAATTCTTCTCGTTGTACCCTTCGCGATCGAATGGCTCTCGCGCTTCGGCACGCAGCCGTTGCGAGGTCTACGCGATGCGGTCGCGGGTTTGCTCATACCGCTCGGGCTGGCACTCTACATGGCATACCTTTGGGTCCTGCGCGGTGATCCGCTCTACTTCTCGCATGTCCAGAAGCATTGGGGGCGTGAGCCCGCGCCTCCCTGGGTGAGCGTCGTCACCACGTTCCATCGGATGACACACGCGGCGTCCGGCTCGGTGGTGGCAAACCAAGCCTTGGAACTCGCCTTCACGACGCTCATGATCTTCGTCCTCATCGCAGGATGGCGCCGTCTGCGCCTTTCTTACACCGCGTACATGGGCATCTCGCTGCTCATGCCGATGTGCACCTCGAGCCTCATGTCGATGGAGCGGTTCGGGCTGGTACTCTTCCCCATGTTCGCGATCCTCGCACGCTGGGGCGAGCGTCCCTGGGCGAACAACCTCATCGTCGCCTTCTCTTTACCGCTGCTTGGACTCTTTACGGTTCTGTTCGCGAACTGGTATTGGGTTGCGTGAGATGATCGCCTCACTCGCGCAACGACGTGGCGTCCGGCAATTCGTAAAATTCTCGGTCGTCGGCGCCTCCGGGTTCGTTGTCAACCTCGTCGTCTTTACGCTCCTTCAGCGTCTCGACCCGCGCCACTCGGAGCTCACACATTACTACGTCTTCTACACGATCGGCTTCTTTAGCGGTGGCGTCTCAAACTATTACCTGAACCGTATTTGGACGTTCCGTTCCACCGGTCACGCACTGCGCGAAGGAGCACAATTTCTCACCGTCTCCGCGCTCGCATGGCTCGTCGGGCTCGGCATCTCGTGGGGGCTCGCGCCCCTGCTCGGGCACGGCCACAGGCTCTGGCTCGTCGCCACGCTCGCCGGCATCATCGTCAACTTCTTCATCAACAAATATTGGACGTTTCGCCACACCCAGTGAGCGCAGTCGAAGAGCTCGCGACCAGGCACCGGCGCTACGTCATCGGCGCTATCGTGCTCGTCGCGCTGCTCCTGCGGTTGCAGCACGTGCACGATCCGCTGCTCGACCATCCAAACTGGCGTCAGGGAGACACCGCCTCGATCGCGCGAAACTTTGCGCAGTTGCGCTACAACCCACTCTATCCGCAGACCGATTACGACGGACCACCGCCGAACTACGTTGAGCTCGAGCTCCAAGTGCTTCCGTTCATCGCGGCGACGCTGTACAAGCTCTTCGGAATACACGAGGTATTCGGCCGTCTCATCGCGATGCTCTTCTCACTGGGAGGCATCGCGCTCGTCGCAGGCTTCGCACGCCGGCTCTACGCAAGCAGCCTTGCCGGGATCACTGCCGCGGCGTTTTTCGCCTTCTTCCCCGGTAGTGTCTATTACGGGCGAACGTTCACGCCCGACGTCGTCATGGTGTTCTTCCTCCTCGCGGCGCTATGGGCGTGCTTCGAATGTCTTGACGATCTTTCGACAAGGAAAACGGTTCTGGCTACGCTGCTCCTGGCGCTTGCATATCTCGCGAAGCCGGTCGCCGTCTTGGCACTCGTTCCCGTCGCCGGAATGATGTGGGAGCGACGCCCCCGCAGCGTTCGCTCGGCAGCAGCATATGCCGCGCTCCTGCTCGTGCCGCTCGCGGTACTTTGGCTCTACGACCGTGCGGTTGCCGCCCACGCCGAGTGGCATTGGACGAGCGGGATCACGCGCTTGCACGTGCTACCGGCCTTAGGCGCGTCGTTCTCGAGCTTTCACGCGCTCCGTCACAAGGTCTCGCTCTTCTTCGCGACGCTCGGCCTTCTGCGCGCGACCATGCTCGGCACGCTCGGCTTCGCGCTCGCCGTGCTCTCCTGGATCGCGATTCCGTGGACGAGGCCGCGCAGCCCGCTCTTGCTTTGGGGATGGCTCCTCGCCGGGTTTCTCTACGCTTTCGTCGTGGTGACGGTCGAGCACGTCGACTATTACCTCTTTCCGCTCCTTCCGCTCGCAGCGCTGAGTATCGGCGGTGCGACCCTGCTTCTCGCAGAGCACACGGGCGAGATCGCACGCGGGTTCTTTACACCGATCCTTGCCGCCGCATGTGCGCTGGCCGTGCTCGTCGAGGGACACGCGGACGTTGCCCGCTACTACCATTACGACGCGCTCGCCTACGGCAACGCCGTTCTGCTCTCGCGCGTGCTGCCGGCGAGTAGCCTCGTTGTCATGGGGCATTACGGCCCGGACGTCCTTTACTACATCGATCGCTTCGGGTGGGAGGAGGATCCGCTACTCTGGACACCGTTCGACGAGGAGAGCGCGATTCGCAAGGGGGCACGCTACTATATCTCTGTCGAGGACAACCGCTTACGACGCAACACCGATCTCTGCGCATGGCTATCGCGTTTTCCGCTAGTGCATGTCGGTACGTGGCCCGTCTACACGACGGATCCTCGCCGTGTCTTGCGCGGTGCGGAGGCATTCTGGGATACCTTCAGGGTTGCCGATCGCGCAGGGCACGGGCGCGCGTTCCTCGACGCGCATCGCGTCTGCATCATGCGGCACTCGCGCCTTTCCATTCCCCCGCTAGGGAAGCGGTAGTAGCGAGCCGCTCGTCGCCGGCGCTGCCTGCACCGCTTGCGGCCCTCCCGTCTGCACGAGCTGGCGATAGGAGATCAACCGGTTCATGTCGTGCTGCACCTCCAGCTGAAGCTGATAGCTTCGCTTGATCGCCTGCGTGAGATCGGCGACGTCGTACGTGTATCCGAAGCGGTGAATGTTTCGCACGATGAGCGCGTTCGCTTCATTGAGCCGAAGATAACTCTGCTCGAGCTCCTGGCCGGCCCGTTGATACAAGGGGTAGTTCGAGATCACGATCTCCTGCTTGAGTTTTGCGTCGTCGATCTGACTCTTCAGTGCGTCGAGCGTGACGCTGTTCGGGTCAACCCTGAGCCCTCCGGTGATCACCGCGAGCGCTTCATCGAAGCGTCCGTGCGTGTAGAGGATCTGCGCTTCTTCCGCCGACGCTTCCACAAAGCCGGTGCGCGCGGCCACGTTGTCCGGGCTGACTCGCAGGGCAAGCGAATATGCGAGCACCGCGTCGGCCGCATTGCCGTCCGCCATCGCGATCTCGCCCTGGTGCAGGCGTGTGTTCACGATCCACCGTTCGATCGAGCCGGCGCAGCCGGTGAGTGCGAGCAACGAGATGACGAGCAAGAGCCGAGAGAACGTCCTTCGGTGACGCTCGGGGTGAGAATGCCGTCTATCTTCCATGGTTCACCAAGTGCGCCACGATCTTAATAGCTTCGGCCGAAGGCCAGAGGATGAGCTGCGAGAGCACCCATCCCAGAATGGCGGTCAACGCGAGGTAGAAGACCATCGTACGAACGTCTTCGTGGGGCCGCTCACCCTTTACCGCTTCGTCCACGATGATCGAGGACGTAGGATCGACGAAGAACGTATAGGCAACCGTTCCGATGCCGTTGATGAGCCCCGACGTGCCGATGGCGGTTCGCGCAACCGACGGCGCCAGGACGCTCGCGTAGTACGCGGCGACAACGCCGATCGCATAGACACCCGTGACGACGACGTTGAACACGAGAAGCCGCTTGGGAATGTTTCTCGGCGAAAACGTGCGTATCTCTGCCCACCCGGGCAGCGTGATATGACGTAGCACCTCTGCGATGACGCGCGGGTAGAAGAGTCGCGCGAGCGAGTGCGGCAGCGAGCGCGTCCGTTCGAACGAGCGCACGCCGCGCACGTACATATACGTGAACATCGGCAGGAGCAGCGCACCGAGTACGGTCCCGGCAAGGCCGGCGACGATAATGAGCCGCAACTGGAGCTCGAACGTGTGCTGAACGGCCGGAATGAATGCCTGTGGCGCGTTCCTCACGACGCTCGCGGCATGGTCTGCGAGTGGTCCGAGCATGAGCGTGTAGATCATGGACGAGAGACGGCTCGCGGTAACGAACAGGTTGAAGAGCGAGATCGACGTTGCGACTCGTCCAGTGCGCACGCCTGCGAGCCGTGCCGCGTAGGCCCCGATTTGAATTGCCTGAATGACGACGTTGATCCCAAGCGCAACGAAGAGCTGCCACGTCCAGAACGGGAGCAAGGCCATGCCCTCAGGCGGCAAAGCGCTGCCGATCGATCACGTTCTCGTCAACCGGCCCGAGCACGCAGAGCCCAAGTCGCTCCTCTGCGAGCAACTCGCGCGCGAGCGCCTGCACGTCGTCCGCGCTTACCTCGTCGACGCGCTGCTCTATCTCCTCGGGCGTCACGTCACGTCCCAGCGCAAACTCGTTGCGACCGAGCCGGATCATGCGACTCGAGCTCGCCTCGAGCGAGAGGGTCAGGCTTCCTTTGATATGCTCCTTCGCGCAGGAGAGCTCTTCGGCCGAGACTCGCTCGTCGCGCACTCGCCCGAACTCCTCGGCGATGACGTCGATACACGACCGTACGTTCTCCGGCGACGTTCCCGCGTAGGCGGCGAAGAGGCCGGCCTCGCGATACGCGGCTTGGAACGTGTACACTGAATAAACGAGCCCGCGCTTCTCACGTACCTCTTGAAAGAGCCGGCTCGACATCCCACCGCCGAGAAGCGTGTCGAGCACGGCGAGCACGTAACGCCGATCCTCGCGCACGCTCAACCCTTGTGCGCCGATGACGAGATGCGCCTGCTCTGTATCTTTGTGCTTTACGTAGGTTGCCGGTGCGGCCTGCGGTGATTCGGGCGTCACCAGCCTGCACGAGCCGGTGAACTCCTCGAAAGAGCGCTGCACAAGCTCGGCAAAGGCTTCATGCTCCACGTTCCCCGCTGCAGTCACGACGACCGCGTTGGGCGCATAGTGGCGACGCATATGCTCCCGTAGTTCCTGCGGCGTCACGCTCGAGACCGTCTCCGCCGTGCCGATCGTTGGTTCCCCAAGGTCGGAGCCGCGCCACATCGTCCGAATGAAGAGATCGTGGATCAGCTCGTCCGGGGAGTCCTCGTACATCTTGATCTCTTCGAGGATCACGCGCTCCTCTTTCTCCAGCTCCTGCGCTTCGAAGAGCGACCGCAAGAACATGTCGGAGAGGACGTCCATCGCAAGCGGCACATGCCGGTCGATCACCTTGGCGTAGTAACACGTCGTCTCTTTGTCGGTGAAGGCGTTGAGATTGCCGCCGACTCCGTCCATCGTCTCGGCGATCTCCCGCGCACTACGGTGAGATGTTCCTTTGAAGAGCATGTGCTCGACGACGTGCGAAATGCCGCGCCGCTCGGGAGGCTCGGCAGCCGATCCGACGTCGGCCCAGATTCCCAGCGTCGCCGAGCGAACGGCGGGCATCGACTCGGTGATGACGCGTATGCCGCTCGGGAGCGTCGTCTTGGCGTACATGACTCGTTACCAGTCCTGTTTGAAAGCGGCGCGCGCCCAGTCCTCGTCCCAGAAGGCACGTGCCCTCGATGCGTCCGAGCCACGGCGAACGGCGAGCGTAAAGACGGGCCGGGTCGTCGGAATGGCGAGGTCGCCGCTCACGATGACATCCTTGCCCACTCGAATCGGAACGCTGGCCCAGACGTCGACCTCCTCCGCGGCGGGCACACCGGAGAAGACGATCGAGACCAGCCGATCCACTTCCCCGACAAACTCGCTACGGCTGAGTGCGCGATGGAATTTCACCCCCGAGACTCTCACGCCGATCACCATGTGCCCCTGAATGCCGTTAGCAGAAATCTGCGTTACCTCGGCCGGCCATGGTATCGAGAAGATACGATCTCCGATTTCCACGGCAACCGGCTTCAGGTTGCCGGCCGCGCGCGCGTCAGCGTCGAGCTCAGCAATCCCAGGCATCTCCGCGAGAGCGCGCGCGCTTACGAGCGCTAGCAACAGCATCGTACCTGTAAGAGCGCGCATCAATAGGATTGCGCGAAGTAGGCGCGGACGTGAGCCGGTTCGCCGCATGCGACGCAGACTGCTTCGCCCTCGAGCGGGTGAAGATTGCGTGTCGTCGCCCCCGTCTCTGCCTTGACGAACGCCTCGCACTCAGCGCGTTTGCACCACGGGATCTCAATCATGCCCGAGCGGTTGCGGCAGCGTTCGAAGAACTCGCTCCTCTCACCCACGATGAACGTGTGCGAGGTGAGAAAC
>JASHTE010000027.1 GCA_030040695.1 Vulcanimicrobiota bacterium
GATCAAGGTGAATCGCCACAGCGCGCGCGTGCCTTCGCGCAGGCGCTCGGCCTGCGCTTCCCTATATGGATCGACCCAGAGCAATCCTACGGGCGAGCCTACGATGCTCTCGGTTTCCCAACAACCGTGATCATCGGACGGAACGGCAAGGTGGTGCGCGGCTACGACGGCGCATTGACCTTCGACGAGATGCGCGCTGCGGTAACGCCGCTTCTCATACGCCAGTGAACGTGTACGCGTTTCTCGCAACGGCAATTGCGGTGGCCGTTGCGCTGCAGGCGCTGCTTCCCGATCGCACGATCTGGCACGAGGGTTGGTATAGCGTCGTACTCGCCGCAGCGCTCGCGTTGCTCCTGCGAACTGCTATTGTAAGATCGAAAAATACGAGCAGGCCCGCGCTCCTCCTCGTGACGTTTGGCACCGCGGTGCTCGCGTTCGCCGGGATCGCAAGCGGTTTGCTCGCTCCCGATCCCGAGGAGGTTGTCGCCGCGCCCGGTTCCGTTGCTCCCGTGCCCGATCTCGGCGGCAGCCTGCTGTTCGCGCCGCTGCAGTCCGCCGATCCTCCGCAGCTACTGCGCGCGAGGCATGTGCCACTGGCGATCGCATCGCAGCGCTACGCAGGTGCGTTCGTCCTGCGCGAGGTAATGCGAACGGTAGCCACCGTCGACGCGTACGACGCGAGCGGCGCGCACCTGACGATCACGCAACCGACGGGCAGCGCCTTCTCTTCACCCGTGCTCTTGATGCAGCAGTCACAGCACATCGCCGGCCTCGACTTTCCGTTCGATGAGTTTGCACTTCCGGCGGCGCACCGTATCGTCAAGGTCGTGCTCTTCAGTGCGCACCAGGTTGCGCTCTTGCACGGCATCTCCGGCCCACCACGCCCGGCCGTACTCTTCGCCGTCGACGACGAAACCGATCAACCGCTGCCGAACGCGATTCGCCTCGTACCGAGCGGCGATGCCGTTACGGTTGCCGGGCTCCGCTTGCGCGCGCGGGTCGTACGCTATCCCGCCGTCGAGGTGTTCTCCGCGCCGTCGCTTCCAGCGCTCATTCTTGGTTTCTGCATGATCGGCGCCGGGATCATATTTGCGGTAGCGAGAAAGTTCTAGCTGGGCGTCCCGCGCTACCGCTTCCACGGAAAACGCTCGTCGCGCGCGTCCTTGCGCGCTCCTGCTCACCACTTTTTGCGCAACTTCAAAGGGAGCGCCATCCATGGCTTTTGCGCAAAAAGTTGGACGTTTCCTTAGGAAACGGTACCGCGGGACGCCCAGCTAGAACTCCGTTGCGCTGGTAAAGTTGAATCCGTCGATCTTCACGGCGGGGACGACGAGGCTATAGCTATAGCTCGCCGTACGCGCTTGCTCTCTCGACAACTCGCAGGATCGCAGCGCCTCGAGAATACTCTGGTTGAAGCGCAGATTGCGCACCCCCGACGTGACGCGGCCGTCCTCGATGAGGAACGTGCCGTCGCGCGTCATGCCGGTGATGATCGCCTTCTTCAGGTCAACGGTACGGATGTACCAGAAGCGCGTAACGAGGAGACCACGCTCCGTGGATGCGATCAACTCCGCGAGCGAGCGCGTGCCGGGAGCAACGACGACGTGCAGCGGTTGCGGACCATACGAGTTCGGCGCGGGCAACGCGTGGCCCGTGTTTTCGCGGTGAAGCCTCTTCGCGTAATAGCTGTCGGTGACGACGTTGCGCACGACTCCGTTCTCGACGAGGGCGAGGCGCTGCGTCGGGTAGCCTTCGTAGTCGAAGGGTATGCCCGGCGCGAGGCAGTGAGACCAGTCATCGCGGATCGTCACGTTGTCACCGAAATACGAGCGACCGAGGCCGTCGCTGAAAAACGAAGAGCCTTCCTCGTAGCTCTGTGCCGAAAAGTGGCTCGTCAAATACGCGAGCATCTCGCCGAAAGCGGCCGGCTCGAGAATGACGCTCCACGCTCCGGGTTCGACGCTACGCGGCGCGGTGCCGAGCGTTGCCTTCTCGACCGCGCGCCGTGCGACCGCCGCTGCGTCTACTGTGCCGACGTCGGTGGCGTGCGCCTCTCCCCACCCGCTGGAATCGCGCCCAACCATCTTCACGTTGACGGCGGCATCGGTGCCGTCGAACGAGGACAGTGCACCGCTCGTGTTCGCGATCGTGATGCCGAACGAAGACGTGGAAACATATCCCGCACACCAGCAGCCGCCGCCTTCGGCTGCGGAGAAGAGCGGCTCGCAGAGCTCTGCACGACGTTGCGGCGTCGCGTCTGCGGTACTTGCGACAAACGCGGTCGGCGACGGCGCCGCGGGCTTGCCCGCGGGCAGGCGCGGTAGCAACGGATCCTCCGGCGCAAGCCGCGCCAGCGCCGCGGCACGGTCGACTAACTGTTGAAGGGAGAGCATGTCGAACGCATTGCCGCGTACGACGCCCGTACGCCGGTCGACAATTGCGCGAACCGAGACTTCCACGCCGCGAGTGGCGACGTTCTGATTCGAGACCTCGTGCGTAAAGCGTGTCAAAGCGGCGTCGCTGAAAGCAACGAGGACCTCCGTCTCGTCCGCGGTCGAACGCTCGAGCAGCTCGCGCGCCAACCGTTCACGTTCGAGATCGTTCATGACGCAGCCGGCGAGTAGCCTACGCCGACGGCGACGTTCCGAAAGCGCGCGGGTGCCGCAGCCTGCGTCGTACGGCCGATTTGAATCGGCTCGCCCTTTCCGCAGTTGGGCGTTCCCCACGCGAACCACGACGACGCGTCGCCGACCGCGTCGCACGAACCCCAAAACTGCGGCGTCATTCCCGCGTACGTCGGGTTCTTCAGCATACGCCCCCGCTTGCCGTTCTTGATCTCCCATCCGATCTCGCAGCCAAACTGGAAATTGAGCCTCCGATCGTCGATCGACCACGAGCGGTTGCTCTCCATGTACAGACCGTCGCGAACATCGTCGAAGAGGTTGTCGAATGGAATGTCTCCGGGCAGGAGGCTCAGGTTGCACATCCGGATGATGGGCGTGTAGGCCCAGCTCTGCGCACGCACGCATCCGTTCGACTCGCGCCCGATAGCGCGTGCGGTATCGTTGCTCATCTCGTAGCCGACGAGCAGGCCACTCTGGATGATCTCCGAGCGCGTAGACTTCGTGCCCTCGTCGTCGTATCCACAGGTGGCCATACCGAGCGGCAGGGTGTTGTCGACAACGATCGTCACCTTCGGCGATCCATAGTGCAGCCGGTCGAGCTGGTCGATCTCGAGAAAACTCGTGCCGGAGAAGTTCGCCTCCCACCCCATCACGCGATCGAGCTCAGCGGGATGCCCGCACGACTCGTGGATTTGAAGCGACATCTGAGAGCCGCCGAGGACGACGTCGTACGTACCGGACGGACACTGCGGGGCACGTAAAAGTGCAACTGCCTCTTCGCCGACGCGAGGTGCGTTCTCGCAGAGGCGTGCCTTCTCAACGATCTCCCACCCTCCGCTCTGATACAGCCCAATATCGCCGGGAAACGTTCGTGTCTGCGCATCGCCGTCGCCCACCGCCATTGCTTGGACTCCGCACCCGCTCTGCAGCAGGTGCTGCTCGATCTGCGCTCCGGAGGAGCTGTAGAGTTCCTTGACCGTGCTCCATACGTCGATCCAGGCTCTCCCGACCATAACCTCACTGCCTACGTGAAGAAGGCGCTCAGCCTCGAGCAAGAGCGCGACGCGCTCGCCGAGAGGAACGCCTGCTGGGTCCCGCAAGACCGGCGTTCGGTAGGTGTCGACGTATGCGCGCGGCGGTGGGAAGCCAACGCGCTGTCGCGCGATCGATGCGCCGGCACGTGCGATTGCACACGCGCGCGCCGCGGTCTCGTCCAACGCCGTGTCGCTCGGATCGTCGTTCCCCGCAAATCCCCAGGAGCCGTCGATGAGTGCCCGCACGCCGTAACCACTCGAACTCGCGTCAGCGAGCGCGGCAACGACACCGTTGCGTACCTCGATGCGCTCGCTGCGCACCGTCTCGAAACGCACGTCGGCAAACTGTGCACCGAGCGACATCGCCGCATCGAGAGCGCGTGCGCCTGCGCTCTTGCTCATGGCGCTCCCGCGACGAGCGCGTGCACGTTGCCGATGAGGATCGAGCCGACGGGAGCCGGCGTCGCGTGCGTGCCGATGGTGTAGAAACCGACTAAGCGCAGCGGGCCCGCCAAGTCCGCCGGAAAGCGAACGACGACGCGACGGCGCCCGGGCTGATCGAGCGTGGTCGCGGTGAGCAGCACTTGTTCGTTGATCGCATTGCGCAAGGCGATGCGGAGTTCCGCTCCGCTTCCATCGTCCTGGACGTCGAAGCTGATACCGATCGAGCGTGGAGGCAGCGCTTGTTCGACGACGGCATACGCCGCGCGCACGCTCTCGGAGATCGCGTAATCGAGCCGGACGCAGCCGTCGCACGAGGCGTCAGCCCGAGCGTCGCCGCTCCCACCGTTCGGAATCGTCAGGAACGACACGTTAGCGGCGACATCGAGTGCGACGTCGTGGCTTCCAACGGTGATGCGAGTCGACGAGATCTGACCGCCGATGTCGAGGCTCACGTCCGCATCGTGTTCGCCGGCGACGAGCGTACCAGCGTCATCGATCGTTCCACTGCTCGTGCTCCAGTGCATCTTCGTGGGCAAAGCGAGCTCGTATCCATCCGCGTCGAACGCGCGTGCTTGCAGCTGCAGGGTGCCGTGCGGATCGACGCTCGCGTCGGGTGGGAGAAGGACGATACGAGACGGTGCGCTCACGACTTCGACGGGGAGCGCACCGGAGAGGTTCCCCGCTCGAA
>JASHTE010000230.1 GCA_030040695.1 Vulcanimicrobiota bacterium
GAGCCGTCGCAGGAATTTGGCCACCCCAAATTCTGTGATTCAATGGTACCCCGGGCACATGGCGCGCGCCATGCGTCGAATCGGCGACGCCCTGCGCCTCGTCGACGTCGTCGTGGAGGCAATCGACGCACGCGTCGCTCGCAGCGGCTCGAATCCGGAGCTGCAACGAATGGCCGCCCGCAAGCGGCGCATCGTCGCCCTCACCCGCAGCGATCTCGCCGATCCCGCCGTGACCCGCGGATGGATCGAGAGTTTCACCCGTCGCGGCATCGACGCGGTTGCAATCGACGCGCGCGAGCCCCGCGGCGCCGCGCGCATTGCGCATCTGCTCAGGCCGGATGGAGCGCGAGGCGGGCGCGTGATGGTCGTCGGCATTCCGAACGCCGGAAAGTCCTCGATCATCAATGGCTTGCTGCGCCGTGCCGCCGCAAAGACCGAGCGGCGCGCGGGTGTGACGCGCAGCACGCAGTGGTTCCGCCTCTCGCAACACGTTGAACTCATGGACACCCCCGGCGTACTCGTGCCGAAGATCGCGACGAAGGCAGCGCAGTGGAAGCTCGCGGCGGTCGGCGCCGTACCGAGCGAGCGCTACGATCCGGAGGAGGTGGCGCACAGCCTCGCGGGTTGGGCGGCGCAGCGCGGCCTTCGCCGCATCCCGACACTCGATGCCTTCGCCGCCACGCGCTTCATGCGCCGCGGAGGCAAGGTCGATACGCACAACGCGGCGCAATCCTACCTCCGAGCATTCGATGAGGGCGCGTTCGGACGCATCTCGCTCGAGTCACCCGATGACCCTGAAGCAGCGTAAGGCAAAGACGAGATACGAGCGCGAGCGGCGCCGGCTTCATCGCCTGCACCGCTTGGAAGGAGCGGCGCGCGAGCGCGGCTACGTGCTTATCGGCGGCATCGACGAAGTCGGGAGAGGGCCGCTCGCCGGACCCGTCATCGCAGCCTGCGTCGTGACATCGAAGCCGCTCCTCTTCACCGGCCTGAATGACTCGAAGCAAGTGCAGCCGCACGCGCGCGAACGGCTCGCGACGCGGATCAAGGAGTGTGCCGATGCTTGGGCAGTGGGCTCCGCGAGCGTGGCCGAGATCGATCGGCTCAACATCTACTACGCGACATTGCTGGCCATGGAGCGCGCGATTGCGGCACTATCTTGTGTACCGGAGTATCTCTTTACGGACGCCATGCGCATTCGATCGTTTCACGGACCCCAGGAGCCGCTCATCAAAGGTGACGAGCGCTGTGCCGTCGTCGCTGCCGCGTCGATCGTCGCGAAGGTGCACCGCGACGCGCTCCTCGCGGAGCTCGATCGCGAGGATCCACGTTACGGCTTCGCGTCGCACAAGGGTTACTCGACGCCGCAGCATCTCGCCGCGCTCGAGCGCTACGGCCCGTGCGTCCATCACCGCGCGAACTGGGCGCGCGTGCAGGCGTGCATGCTCGAGCTCTTCGGAGAGGTCGTCGTTGACTAGCACGAGCGAGAGGGGGCGCGAAGGGGAGGCACAGGCAGAAGGCTTTCTGCGGTCCCTCGGCTACCGCGTCGTCGAGCGCAACGTGCGCGTCCCGGGCGGCGAGATCGATCTCGTCTGCCTCGACGGACCTGTTCTCGTCTTCGTCGAGGTGAAACGGCGCGATGGACCGAGCTTCGGCTCGGCGCTCTCCGCCGTCGACGCCCGCAAGCGTAAGAAGCTTCGGATGCTTGCAGCGGACTACGCGCAGATTCTCGCTCCTCAAGCGCGCTTTCGCTTCGACGTCGTTGCGCTTGACGGTAAGCGAACGACGCTCCACCGGGACGCGTTCTAGGAAATCGGTGGCGACAGAAACAGCCGCGACTCAGCCGCGCCCCGAGCTTCGGCGCGCCGTGACGCCATGGGGCTCGTTTTCATGGGGTTACTCGGACGTCGGCGCCGACATTTTCGTCGGACTCGGGTTGGTGCTCGCCTATGCCGCGGGCGCCTCGAACGTCGCGTTTCTCTTCGCGGGTATCGTCTACGTCTGTATCGGCCTCGCATACACCGAGCTCGCCGCTGCGTATCCGTTCGCGGGCGGCGGCCCGTACTTCGTGCTACGCGGACTCGGCGATATCTTCGGGTTCATCGCCGGATGGGCTGTTCTGCTCGACTTCACGATCGACATCACGCTCTTTGCGTGGAGTTGCACCGATTACCTGAGCCAGCTCGTACCGGCTTTTCTCGGCTCGGTGCATCCGTGGGTGCACTTCTTCGCCGTTCTCGGGCTGATCGTCGCGCTCTGCCTCCTCAACGTCGGCGGCGTACGCGAGTCGACGGCGTTCAACGGCGTCGTTTCGGCACTCGACGTCCTCAGCGAAACCTGCATTCTCTGCTTCGGCTTCCTGTTCGCGTTCCGGCCGGATCTCTTGATGCACAACATGAGCGTGAGCTGGCCGAGCCCGTATCACTTGATGCTCGGTACATCGCTTGCGATCGTCTCTTTCGTTGGACTCGAATCGATCTCACAGGCGGCTCAGGAGACCTATCGCCCCGCGTCGATCATCCCGCGGACGTCGGTGTCGCTAATTCTCACGATTCTCATCTTCGCACTCGCCTACTCGAACCTGGCGCTCGGCATGCAGCCGTGGCACCCCATTCTCGATCCGCACGGACACCCGCTCCAGTTCTGGCAAATCTTCCCCTTCAACGCCGACAACCAAGGGAAGGCGGTCGCGTTGCTTGCCGCGCAGGTGCCGTACTGGGGAACGATCGCCGCTTTCTACGTACCGATCCTCGGCGCTATCCTGCTGCTCATATCCTCGAACTCAGGTGTTTTCGGGAGCTCGCGCATCGCGTACTCCATGAGCCGCACGGATTTGCTGCCGTCGCTCTTCCAGCGCGTGCATCCACGCTTTCGTACGCCGTCGGTTTCGATCGTCGCCTTCTGCGGCCTCGCCGTGCTGACGCTCGTCTTCGCCGCGTTGCCGTCGCTCGACCCCGCGGCGTTCTTCGTATACAAGCACCTCTTCCACGGCGAACGCGGCCTCGATTTTCTCGCCGATCTCTACGCTTTCGGCGCGGCGACGAGCTATTCGTTTGTCTTCATCGCGCTCATCGCGCTGCGCCTCACCGATCCATTCAGCCCGCGTAAGTTCAAGATACCACTCAACGTGCCCGTGCGCTTTCGCG
>JASHTE010000231.1 GCA_030040695.1 Vulcanimicrobiota bacterium
AAGGCCGAGGCAGACCGGGCAGACGTTCGTGTTCGGCTCCTCGCCGAAGGCATTACGGCACCCGCAGAACATCTTCGTCCGCGTCTTCAGCTCGACGTGGCACTCGATACCGATGACGGCTTCATAAGCGGATCTCATCGCCGGTCCCTCGACTTCGCGCGGAGCCTGTCCTGAGCGCGCGAAGCGCAGTCGAAGGACTCGGGACGACAACGCAGTGCGTGCTGTGTCGCCTGCTCGTAGGCGTGGGCAGCCCCCAGGAGCAGCGGCTCGGCGAAGTGCGGAGCAGTGAGCTGCAAGCCGATCGGCAGCGGCACGTCTCCTTCGTCGACCCAGCCGCACGGGACGGAGAGCGCCGGTATGCCGGCGAGCGACATCGGGATCGTGTAGTAATCCATGAGGTACATACTATACGGATCGCTCTTCGCGCCGAGCAGAAAGGGCGGACAGCTCGTCGCGGGGCACGCGATGAGATCGCACTTGTCGAAGGCTTGGGCAAAGTCGCGCGCGACGAGCGTCCGCGCTTTCTGCGCGCGCACGTAGTAGGCGTCATAGTAGCCGCTCGAGAGCGCGTATGTGCCGATGAGCACTCGCCGCTTTACCTCCGGCCCGAATCCCGCGGCACGCGTGCGCGAGTTCATCGTCGCGACGTCGCCGGCTTGCACCTGTAATCCGTAGCGCACGCCGTCGAAGCGAGCGAGATTCGAGGAACATTCAGCGGGCGCGATGAGGTAGTATGTCGCGAGGCCATAATCGGCTGTCGGCAGCGAAACCTCGACGAGCCTCGCGCCGAGTGCTTCCAGGTCGCGATAAGCCCGCTCGTAGACTGCCTTCATCGCGGCGCCGAGCGGATCGAGGCCGAACTCCCGCACGATCCCGATACGCAGACCTTGCAAATCCTCACGCAGCGTCGTCGCCGAAGGCTCGACGGCGCGCGCGATCGAGGTCGAGTCCATCGGATCGTGCCCGGCCATAGCGTCGTAGGCAAGCGCGGCATCCTCCACGGTGCGCGTGAGCGGGCCGATTTGATCGAGGCTCGAGGCGAAAGCGATAAGGCCGTAGCGCGAGACGCGTCCGTACGTCGGTTTGAAGCCGATGACGTTGCAGAACGCACCGGGCTCCCGAATCGAGCCGCCCGTGTCGCTTCCCATCCCGACCGCGGCTTCGCGAGCGGCGACCGCTGCGGCGGACCCGCCGCTCGAGCCTCCCGGCACACGTTCGAGATCGTACGGATTGCGCGTCACGCCGAGCGCCGAGTTCTCACACGAGCTTCCCATTGCAAACTCGTCCAGATTCGTCTTGCCGATCGGCACGCAACCCGCGTCGAGCATGCGCGCGACCGCGGTTGCCGTGTATGGTGCGGTCCAGCGCTCGAGAATCCGGCTCGCACACGTCGTGCGGGTGCCCGTCAGGCACATATTATCCTTCACCGCGAGTGGTACGCCCGCAAGCGGAAGACGCTCGCCGCGCGCGATACGCTCGTCGACGCGCAGTGCCGTCTCCTTCGCGAGCTCATCGAGGACGAGCAGGTACGCACCGATCTCGCCGTCGTTCGCGCGGACGTGGGCAAGCGCTGCTTGGGTCAGCTCGGATGCGGAGACGCGACGCTCGTTCACCTCGCGCGCGATTTCCGCGGCGCTGCGTTCGAAAAGCTCGCTCACTCGGCGAGAATCCGTGGGACCCGAATGAAGGGGCCTTGGCGGTGCGGCGCCTCGTCGAGAACGACCCCCTGTTCGAGGCATGGGCGCGGCTCGTCCTCCCGCGTTACGTTACGAGACTCGACGACTTGTGCCGTGGCAGCGACCGAGGCGACGTCGAGTTCGCCGAGCGCCTTCACGTGCTCGAGCAATGCACTCAACTGCGCGCCGAAGCGCTCTACCTCTTCTTCCGTGAGCTCGATGCGTGCGAGCTTCGCGACGTACCGAATATCAATTTCCGGCATGAGTTAACTCGAGCGTAACGAGGGTTTCCACGTGACCCGTCTGAGGAAACATGTCGAATGGCGTCACAGTAGTGATGCGGTATCCATTAGCCGACAGGAGCCGCAAATCCCGGGCGAGCGTAGCGGGGTCGCAGGAGAGGTAGCCGATTCGCGCCGAGCGCGCCTTGCAGATCGCTCGCAGCGTCGCTTCGTCGCTCCCCTTGCGCGGCGGGTCGAGAAAAACGAGCTCAGCTTCGGCGAGCGCACCCGCGCCTTCACGTGAGCGCGCCCATTCCTCCACCCTCGCGGCGCGGAAGCGTGCGCTCTCCACGCCGTTGAGCAGCGCATTGGCCCTTGCCTCCTCGGCGGAGCGCACGTGCTCCTCGACACCGACGACCTGCGCTCCCTCGCGCGCGAAGTAGAGCGTGAACGTTCCGATCCCGCAGTAGAGGTCGACGACTCGGCGCACCGGCAGCATCTCCTTTCCGACGACGGCGAAGATGCGCGCGAGAATTTCGGCGTTTATCTGAAAGAACGAAGCTGGCGAGAGACGGAAACGCAAGCCCGCGACTTCTTCTTCGATCTGCTCCGCTCCGCACAGCAGCACATTCTTCCTGCCGAGGACGGCATTCTCGCTGCGCGGCTCATACGAGTTCACGATCCCGGCCGCTCCGGGGAGCGCGTCGAGCAGAGCGGGCGCGACGGCCGCGAGCCGTTCGGAGCGGTGCGTCGTCGTTACCGAGAGGACGGTTTTGCCTTCCTGACCCGTCCGCGCAACGAGGTGACGGGCGTCACGCAGCGTCTCGTCGGCTTCAGATCCCGGCGATGCGTGAGCGAAGATACCGATGTACTCACTCAGGCTTTCCTCCGCGACCGGGCACTCGTCGATCGCAATCACTTCGTGCGACCGAAAACGGTAGAAGCCGACGCGCTCCGTGTCGCCAACGTGATCCACGACGAGAGAGACCTTGTTGCGATAGGCCCGCGGACGGCGCATGCCGATCGTGTCGCGCACCGTGGCATCGCGAATGCCGCCGATGCGCTGCAACGTGTTCTCGACCATTGCGCGCTTCCACCGGAGCTGCGCAGGGTAGGAGAGATGCTGCACTTGGCAGCCGCCACAGGCGCCGAATACTGGGCAAAAAGGCTCGACCCGCTCCGGCGAGCGCTCCTCGATCTCGATTAGTTCTGCGACAGCGTAGGTCTTTTTCTCGCTGGTGATGCGTACGCGAGCCTTCTCGCCGGGAAGGGGGCCGAAGCAAAAGACGACACGCGCACCGTCGCGTGCGACGCCCTGCCCGCTCGGGAGCAGGTCGGTAAACCTGAGAGAATCCTTAAGCGCTGTTGCGCTGCTCGTCAAGCGTCTTGAGAAGCTGGTTCGCCTCGTCGATCAATTGCTGGATGCGCCGACTCGTCTCGTCTGGCTTTGGCCGCCTCTGCAGCAGCACGACGCCGACGATCGTCACGGCCACGGCCGCCGTAAGGCCTGCCGCTCCAATCCAGAGCAGGGTGCGCAAGTGTTCTTGACTCGGTTTCGCCAACTATAGCACTCCTTGATGTACGGGCCTCTTTCTGCTCACCCCAACGTGGGTTCTACCCTGTGATTACTAACCCCACCCTCCACCGGTGGCGGGACAGAATCCTCGTTGCGGCGTTTGCGCTCTCGCTCTGGTTACACTTCTTTGGGTTCCTGCTCTGGGGACTGTTCTCCGGGAAGCTCGCATGGCTGCGCCCGCCCGATACCACTGAACCGGTCGTGGCGCTCTCGTCCTCGACAAGGATCGAGCATGTAAGCGTTCCCATACCGACGCAACCGCTCGCCCACGCTTCCATGGAACACCCACCAACGCCCAAGACGCCACACCTCAGCTCGCAGCGGCCCTCTCAGGCACAGCCACAGGTGCAACCCAAGCCGGCGGTTGCCGCGGCTCCACCCGTCCGCAGAGAGCTAACGTACCTCGTTCCCTCAGCGCCGCCGACCACGCAGCCGCATCCCACGATGCCGGCGCGTCCCGAGCGTCCGCAGCCCCCGCGAAGAGCGACGTTCGCGCAGCAGCTGCAGCAGGAGCAAGCGGCGTTCCGGCGTGAGGTGGCAGAGCTGCGAGCGAGAGACAATCCGTTGAGCGTCGCCACGATCTCTCCACGTCCCGCCTCCGCCTATACGAAAGAGTACTTCAACATCTCGGGCATCACAAACAAACAGGAGCACGTGGAGGGCATCATCACGCCGACTCGGACATGGATCCAAGGAACGCTTCGCTGCCACTACGCCGCGTACGACGTCGAGTTCTCGAGCGGCGCCAACGATAAGGGCGACATCCCCTGGCCGCTCTGCTATGCGTTCAGCGACGACCCAATGACGCTGCCCGACGGAAGGCCAGCACCTAACGGCTCGCCCGTCCCCGCGGAAGACCTCTTCCCGATGCCCGGCTACGTCCTACCAGAGGGAACCTACCTGACGGTTTTTCTACGCCACCTCTACGATCGCACGATTCCATAGAAGTTCCCTCAGCCGCCGATTTCGGAGAGCGCACGCATGCGCGATGCAGGCTCGCC
>JASHTE010000232.1 GCA_030040695.1 Vulcanimicrobiota bacterium
CCAGGGATGCTAGACGTTGACCCACGGCAGCGGTACGACGAAGGCGAGAAGCATCGCGACCACGATGTAGGGCGCGAAAGCGATCGGCTTCGTGCCGCGGTCCCGAATCACCGAAACCGCCGTTGCAGTGAAGCACGCGAGCGCGAGCGTCAAGAGCGAGAGAGGCAATCCGAGGACGGCCCCGGTGAGCATCGCGAGCTTCGCGTCCCCCCACCCCATGCCACGGCCACGCGAGAACACAGCCGCAGACGCGAACGCTCCGAAGACGACGATCGCCGAGATTGCGATCCACCACGTGTGGTGCATGAGCACGAGGATCGCGATCACCGCGAGCGGCACGAGTGTGAAGACATCGGGAACGATCCCGATGCGCGCGTCGCTGTACCACGCGCCGATGAGCGGCATGCCGATGAGTGCGATGGTCCCGAGCTGCCCCACGCTCGCGCCGCGGGCCGCGACGACGACGCCAAGGAGCGCGAAGAGCACGATCGGAATCGCCGGATGCAACCACATGGGCGCCGGACCGTCGTCGTGGCGCTGCATGCGCGAGCACATAAAGTGCGCGGCGATGACGCCGCACGTTGCGGCGCAGCCGTAGATGAATGCCCAAGCCAAGAAGGCCATCAGTGCGGAAAATACCTCGAGAAGACGCCGCCAAAGATCATGATGAAGAGTGCGGGAAGCATGCAGAGCGCCATTGGAAAGATGAGCTTGTTCGAGAGCGCTGCTGCGAGCTCCTCAGCGCGCATGATCCTCCGATCGCGTGAGTCCGCAGCGAGCTCCTCGACGACTTTGGTCACCGATGCGCCGACACGCTCCGACTGAACGAGCGCGGTTACCACCGTCGAGAGATCCGGCTCGCGAACGCGCGTCGCCATCGCAGTGAGCGCCTCCGCGCGAGAGCGCCCGAGCCGTACGTCCTGCAACGCAGTACGAATTTCGTCGCCGAGCGCACCTTTGAGGCCGTCAGACGCGACCGCAATCGCGGCGTTGAGCGCAACACCCGCCTCGACGGTCGAGGAGAGAAGGTCGAGGAAGTCGGGCAGGGAGCGGCGGACCTCCGTCTTCCGTTTCGAGATCGCCGCCGCAAGCTCGCCGTGTGGCCGGTAGAAGCCAAATGCAGCGAGGCCAACCGTCAACAACAGAAATATCGGCGTGAACTGATGCAAGAGAAGCATCACGATGAATCCGACCGCGGCACCGATGACGCCGTAGATGCAGGAGCGTGCGAACACCTTTGCCGGGGTCACGTTGTACCATCCCGCCTCCTGGAGACGAACCTCGAGCCGGTCGCGGCGCTGCTCGTCGAGCAAACGCTGGAAAAGCGATCCTCCGTCGCTGCCGCCGACTCCAGCCGACGCATCGATTGCCGCGTGGCGATTCGTGACGTCGCTGCGCGAGCCCATCAGCACGTAGACGATGACACCGATCGCGCCGACGGCGAGCAACATGAGAAGCGGCAACATCAGATATCGAGCCTCGAGAGCTTGTCGAAGAGCAGCCAGCCACCGACGATGAGCCCGATGACGACGCCGAGACAAATGCGGCCCACGAGCGTCTCCAGCAGTCCCTCGCGCATGTCCGGCTGAAAGGCGAGGATGAAGATGCCGACGCCGATCGGCAACCCGGAAATGATGTACTTCGTGAACCGCGCCTCCGACGTGAGTGCGGCGATCTTGCGGTCGAGCTTACGGCGCTGCTTGATCGTCTCGGCAAGATTCTCGAGAACCTTACCCAGGTTGCCGCCGGTCTGGCTCTGGATGCGGATGGATCGCGTCGCCATCGCGATCTCGTTCGAAGGCATGCGCTCGGCGAGCTGATCGAGCGCGTCGTAGATGCTCACGCCGATTTGCGTCTGGCTGAGCACGCGCGAGAACTCGATGCGTGATGGGTCGGGCATGTCGCCGACGACCTGGAGGAGCGCTTGGCGCAACCCGAGCCCGACACGTAGCGCTCCCGTGATGAGGCGTAGCACGATCTCAAGCTGATTGTTGAATTGCGTGAGCCGCTTCTTGAGACGATAGTTGACGTAGAAGCGCGTTCCAACAAAGGCGATTGCCGACGTCACGGCAAGCATGAGCACTCCCATCGCCGGCGACGGCCGCATCACGAGCAGGAACACCGTCCAGAGGAGCACGCCGATGCCGACCACGGTCATCGCGAGCTCTTGGGCCTTCATCGGGATTGCGGCACGCTCGAGAAGCACGCGCGACGGCTCCATGCGTATCGCCACCCACGCGAGAACCTGATTCCAGAAGGCAAAGCACGTGATCGCCGCGGCTCCCGCAGCGCCGAGGAGGATGAAAGGAACTACGCCGGGCATGGCAGGCGCTCTCCGTTACCAGTTCGTGACCGCAAGCTGCATCTGCGAGAGGCGCTCGATCTCGAAGCTGATCCCATACTCTTCGAAACGATGGAGGAAGTTCGGCTGCACGCCGGTGTAGACGAAGTTTCCGGCGAGCTTTCCCTCTTTGTCCAAGCCGTGTTGGTCGAAGCGCAGGAGCTCTTGCGTCGAGATGATCTCGCCTTCCATGCCGACGACCTCAGTGATCGACGTGACTTTACGGCTTCCGTCGCGAAGGCGTGACGTCTGAACGATAACGTCGATGGCGCTCGACACCTGCTCGCGGATTGCGCGTACGGGAATATCGAAGCCGGCCATGAGCACCATCGTCTCGATACGCGAGAGGCAGTCGCGAGGCGTGTTCGCATGGACCGTCGTGAGTGAGCCGTCGTGGCCCGTGTTCATCGCCTGGAGCATGTCGAGCGCTTCTCCGCTGCGGCACTCACCGACGACGATACGATCCGGTCGCATGCGAAGTGAGTTGCGGACGAGCTCGCGGATCGGAATCGCACCGCGTCCTTCGACGTTTGCGGGGCGTGCCTCCATGCGAACGACGTGGTCCTGATGGAGCTGTAGCTCGGCC
The DNA here is from genome assembly GCA_030040695.1 of Vulcanimicrobiota bacterium. Taxonomy (GTDB): domain Bacteria; phylum Vulcanimicrobiota; class Vulcanimicrobiia; order Vulcanimicrobiales; family Vulcanimicrobiaceae; genus Tyrphobacter. The sequence continues at coordinate 2,928 of JASHTE010000232.1, forward strand.
GCGTCCTCGATCGTAATGATGCGTTCGTTCGGCGGAATGTATCCCGAGAGCACGTTGAGCAGCGTCGTCTTACCGGAGCCGGTGCCGCCGCTGATGACGATGTTCAACCGCGCCTCGACGGCCGCACGAAGGAGATCGGCGATCTCCGGCGTGAGCGATCCCTTCGCGATCAAGTCTTCGGTGCGCAGGCGGTCCTTCGCGAAACGGCGGATGGTAATCGTTGGATAGTCGATCGAGAGCGGCTCAATGGTTGCGTTGACGCGCGAGCCGTCTGCGAGGCGCGCGTCGACCATCGGCACGGCTTCGTCGATGTGCCGTCCGAGCGGCGCAACGATCCGTTCGATGACGAGGCGCAGCTGATGCGCGTCGTTGAAATGCATTCCCGAGAGCTCGATGCGGCCGCGTCGCTCGACGTAGATCCTATCCGGCCCGTTCACCATGATTTCCGTAACGTCGGTGTCGCTCATGAGCTCCTCGAGCGGCCCCAGGCCGAGGCACTCGTGCATGATCTCTTGGCGTAGCCGCGCAACCTCTTCTGCCGAGCCGAGCGGCTGGTTAGCGACGCTCTCGTTGATCGCGCGCTCGACCTCCGTCCGCAGCTCCTCGACACGGAGCGGGTCGGCGTTTGCGCCGATGGCTGCGAGATCGATGCGGCGGGAAACCTCGCGATGAATCTTCGCCTTGAGCTCGGCGCGGTTGAGGCGCTGCCGATCGGTAACGACGTCGGCCGAGCGCTGCTGCTGGCCGTCGGTAGCGCCGTTCGACTTGGCGCGATCGGTCATGCGGCGCTCTCCGAGCGGTGTTGCCGCCGATGGTTGAAGCACGAGTAACTCAGCGGCCTTCGGAGCGCCCGCGAGACGATCGGCGAGCCCGATGACGGCCTTCTCAAACCTCTTGTCGTCGGTCGGCGGAATTTCGCCCGCGACTTTCAGCTTCAGCGCGCGCTCGATCTCCGAGCTCGGCACGCGACCCCGCGTATCTTTCGCGACGATTGCGGCGCTCAGGCGCGATTCCGGAACGCCGAACTTCAACAGCTCGAGCTGCATCACGCGCGCGCCCGTTACGCCGAGCATCGAGGGCTCGACAACGAGCACGAAGTGCGCCGCACGAACGGCGAACGGACGCACCGCAGCCGCAAAGGGTTGCGCCGCGTCGACGATGACGGTCTTCGTCTGGTCGGAGACCGTGCGCAGGAACTGCTCGACCTTGTCGGGCTTGATCGTGAAGCCGTCGTGGATGGAGCCGGCCAGCTCGTAGAGCATGAGATTCGGCGCGACCTCCGCGAGCGGGAAGTCGTCCTGTGCGCGCCGCGCATCGAGCTTCGCGATCGCATTGAAGATCACCGCACCGGCACGGCGCCCGGAAAGGTCGCCGTCGACGAGGAGCGTCGCGCCGTCTTTTGCGAACTTCGTCGCCAAGTGCGTCGCAAGCGTCGTCGCACCGACTCCGCCTTTCGAGCCGATGACGAAGAAGATGTCAGGCATCCGCTATCTCGTCTTGCTCGTAGTCGTGTCCGGCTCGCCGATCTGATCGCCGTCGATGATCTCGACGGATCCGTAGCTCACGGGACGGCGTTCCATCGGGAAGGACGGTTGCGACGGAGCGTACATCGGCACCGAGGCGAACATGATCTCCTGCGTCGTGCCGCCCGTGTCGCCCTTTGCGCGTAATGCGAGGCGGAGCGTCGTGTTCATGTCGGCGGTTGCGAGCAGATCCGCCTGCTCGGGTGTCACTTCGAGCGTAATCGAGCGTGGGACGTACGGCTGCGGCGCTTGGCCGGGCGCGGGTGTCGGCCCATCGACCTGGGCGATCTCGCCGCCGACGGCGAAGACCGTCACATCACGCAGAATCGTTGCCGCGGGCGGCAGCTGGTTCCCGGTGCGCGGTGGGACCGCGATGACGTCAACCTTGTCCCCTGGCTGCACCAAGCCCGAGACATCGCGTACCTCATCGACGGGAATCGAGATCGCGCGATAACCGCGCATCAGATTGAGGCCGCCGGGAGTCTCGTCTCTCGAGACGTCCGAAGAGGTGATCGTGGCGCCGGCGGGGATCGGGCCAAGCGCAACGTCGCCGGAGAGGTCGCCGGGAGACGAGAACGCGTTGGGGTCGACGTCGGTGACCGGGCGCATCACGATGTTCACCATCGAGCTGTTGAGCTGCGAGTGAGCCGGGATGTTAGCGGTGGCAACGAGTACCGCACGCGACGGCACCGTCGCGACGTGCTTGTTGCCCGATGAGAGATAATTGAAGGTCAAGAGACCGGCGCCGGCGGCGAGTATACCCGCCACGACGAGCAGCATGTTTCGTTCGTTCATTGCACAATCCTCAAGGCGGGGAAGACGGTCGCACCGGCGGTTGCGAGCGCAAAGCCCGTTCCAATCGCCAGCGCGTACGGTAGACGCACGCCCGTGGGCAGGCGCGCGATGAGGCCGCCAAGCTCACCACGAGCCGCGGCAAAAATGAGTGCGAGCAGTCCGCCGCAGATACCCGTGTAGAGCGCAACGTCGAGGCACCACGGGTACCCAGCGAGCGCGCTCACGCCCGCGAGTAGCTTCACGTCACCTCCGCCCAGCACACCCGCAGCGTGCAAACATGCGCCGATCGCAAGCACGGCTGCGATAATCCCGCACGCTGCAAACACCGCACGCCAGCCATCGAACGCCGCGAGCAACGGCGCGACGGCGAGCAGCGGAAGCGTGATCGCATTCGGAATGCGGCGAGACGCCAGGTCGGTGCGGACTGCGAGGATGCATGCGACCGCGGCGAGTGCAAAGGCGATTATGTGCGTAATTGACATCATAAGGTTCCCTTGAAGGGGCCGCCGCCGGATGAAGGCGGGGCTATGCTCGCGAGGCGAGCGCTAGCCCTGCCTACGTCTCTCGTCTAGACCTCGTTTGCGACAGTGCTGAACATCCCAGAGACGCTGCTGCCCAGCGTCGCCAAGACGCCGATACAGACGACTGCGATGAGCGCGAGCACGAGACCGTATTCGACCAAGGTCGCGCCGTTCTCGTCTCGTGCCAGCCTCTCGATCCGTGAGATCATGGCGTTGGCTACCCCCTCTTAGCTAGATTGTTGATACGGTAAACGGCACGGACACCCGCGCCGTCTCCGTTCTACGTTCCCTTAGACCTCGTTCGCGACGGTGCTGAACATCTGCGAGACGTGAGATCCCAGCGTGGTCAGTACACCGATACAGACGACGGCGATGAGAGCGAGAACGAGGCCATACTCGACCAGCGTCGCACCGCTATCGTCCTTCACGAGGTTCTTGATTGCGGAAATCATGGTTGGATTTTTCTCCTCACTAAAGTTAGTTTTGGTACGAGGTGCGTCATTACGGACAGCAACGATCATTGTCGACGTCCGTTGACGTGATCGGTGGCCCGCTCGTTGGTGCGCCGACGATGTAACTGACCATGACGGAGGCTGCACCTGCTGCCTGCGCCTGGATCAGGATCTCGGAGCCCTGTACGTAATCGGGAGCGATCGGGAGTCTTACTGAGAACGCGCCGGAGGCATCCGCAATCGTATCGACACGATTGAGGAAGACTATCGGCAAGTCGATCGAGATCCTCGCTTCAGCGACGATCTCGACGTCGGCTCCGGGTGGAGCGGTACCGGTAACGTCGAGCGCCTGATCACCGTCATGATGACGGGCGACGATCGTAACCGCTCCGGCCGTGGGTGACTGAGCAACGCGCGCCGGCGTCGAGCCGGCGGCGGAAGCGTCTTGCTTCACGCCGCCTGCGTCGAACGACGGTCGCTCCGAAGCCGAGAACCCATAGCTCGGATTGACCGGTAAAACGGCAGCAGCGTCGGCGCCGGCACCTACCCAGTTGTGCCCGCTCTGTGACTGCGTCGCGCCCGGAATGCCGGCCAAAGCCGAGCTCGCCAGGGCGATTGTGAGAGACGCTACCGTCACAGAAGACGTGAGCGCTCGATGCAACATACCGTTCTCCTTTCCGTGAACGTGGGTCG
>JASHTE010000233.1 GCA_030040695.1 Vulcanimicrobiota bacterium
GTGCGACGTCATTGAATTGCGGGCGCATGAACTCGAGCGGGCCGATAGCACCGAGCCGAAAGATCTGCCGCGCGAGAGCGGCCTTGTCGGTCGTGCGTACCCAGATATGGAAGGTATAGCTGCTCGCGTAGTCTGGATATCCTTCGGCATCGTTATTCTGGCGGACGAGCGTGTACGTCTCGTACGTCGGCGGCGGACGATGCGAACGGAAGACCGCGCGAATCTTGTAGAAGACGTCGTCAGGCGACATCGCAGGAAGCGGAACCGCTTGTTCCGAGGCGCTTGCGTGCGATCGCGTGGTGTTCGCTGCTGTGGGGCTCACGACGAGGGCCGCCGTCAGCACTGCAAAGAGCACCGCGATCGAGAAACGCATTGCTCGTCGGCCTTCCACGGTTCTCGTGACGTGCCCTTCGGTCCGAACGTACGCTTGTTCGGCGGCAAGGTTCCCTCGCTTGCACAGGAAGGTCCGCCATGCTAGAATGGCACGGCCTAGGTTTCGAATTCGGTCCCGTGCATACCTGAGCGAGTCGATTCCAAGCATCACTAACTACGTCTAATAGGAGTCCTCGTTCATTATGTATCGCGATGAGATTCTTCGCTGCGTCGACTGTGGGCGTGATTTCACGTTCACCGCCGGCGAGCAGGAGTTTTTCGCTTCTAAAGGCTTTCAGAACAAGCCAAATCGTTGCCCCGATTGCCGCGCTGCCAGAAAGGCGAGCGGCGGCGGGCGTGGCGGGCACAGTGCGGCCCGGCGCGAGATGTTCACGGCGACGTGCAGTCAGTGCGGAGGTGTGGCAGAAGTGCCGTTCCAGCCGCGTACCGACAAGCCCGTCTACTGCCGCGACTGCTTCGCAAGCCGCCCTAGCTACCGCTAAGGCAGTCTCCGAAAGCCTTCCGCCCGGCCGCGCGAGCTGCCGGGCGGTGCTTTTTCTAAGGGGCAACCCAGGTTTTAGCAGTTGCCGATTGCGACTGCTAACGGTTCGGTAAGCCGCTTCGTTCTGGTGTCATAGGTACGTACCGTGCACTTGCCTCGACACTAGAAAGGACCGAACCTAGCGATGAAGACCCTGCTCACGACGCTCACGGCGGCAGCGCTCGTACTTACCGCCGCCCCTCTTGCGGCTTTCGCGGACGACCATCCGCTCACGATTACGAATAATGCCACGCAGGCGGTCGAATACATCAACATCTCGCCCGTCGACAGTAACATGTGGGGAAACGATTGGCTCGAACCGGATCAGGTCCTCGAACCGGGCCAGAAGATTACCTATACGATTACGAGCGGCTGCATGCAAGACATCCGTGTGACGTTCATGGACCACCATCAAGCCGTCAGCCGCAGCTTCGATACTTGCACGTACGACCTCGTCATTCACGACCCCCAGTAAGCAAAGGGCGGTTCGCGCCGCCTCCTGAAGCTGTACCGTCATGATGACTCGCTTCACCGTCATCATGGCGGTGCTCTTTTTTTGAGAATCGGCATTGATGTCGGCGGCACGTTCACCGACGTAGTCGTCGACGGCGAGCGCGGCGCACTGAATCTAAAGGTTCCTACGACGCCGCGACATCCGGAGCACGGCGTCTGCGGAGCGCTACGCAGCGCATTAGCCGAGGGTCCCGAGCCGGTGACCTGGCTCGGACATGCGACGACGATCGCTACGAACGCGCTGCTCGGGCAAGTCGGGCTCGAGCTTCCCCGTGTCGCGCTCGTCACGACGCATGGCTTTCGCGACCTCGTCGAGATCGGCCGGCAGAATCGCAGCCGCGTCTACGATCTCTTTGTCGAGCGGCCGAAACCACTCGTGGCGCGCGAGGATCGCTTGACCGTCCACGAGCGTATCGACGAACACGGCAACGTCATCGTGCCACTCGACGAGGTATCGTTGCGTGACGCAGTCGCCACGCTTCGTGGACGGGACATCCGGGCAATCGCGGTGTGCTTTCTCAACGCCTATGCGAACGACGAGCACGAGCGGCTCGCAGCCGATGCGATCGCTCAGGCGATCCCAAGCGCATTCGTCGCACGCTCGAGCGAAGTCAACCCGGAGTATCGTGAGTACGAGCGTTTCTCGACCACTATCCTGAGCGTGGCGCTCGCACCGATCGTCGGTGCGTATCTAGGCTCGCTCGATCGCGATCTGCGCGTTTTGGAGGTCCCTGTTGCGCTGCACGTCATGCGTAGCGACGGCGGTATGAGCGAGGCGAGCGTCGCCGCTGCCCGCCCAGCCTCGCTCATCGAGAGCGGCCCCGCCAGCGGCGTCATCGCGGCAGCCGAGATCGCCCGGCGCACCGGCGTTAGCCGCGCGCTCTCTTTTGACATGGGCGGCACGACCGCGAAAGCGGGTAGCGTCATCGACGGTGTGCCCGAGATCGTCACCGAGTACGAAGCTGCGGGGGCGACGCACAGCGGACGCGCAGTCAAAGGGAGCGGGTATCCCGTGCGCTACCCGTTCATCGATCTCTCCGAAGTCAGCGCCGGTGGGGGCACGATAGCGTGGATCGACGAGGCGGGATCCTTGCGCGTAGGTCCTCTCTCCGCAGGCGCGGATCCGGGCCCGGCATGCTATGGCCGAGCCGAGCGCGCAACCGTCACCGACGCGAACGTCGTGTTGGGCCGGTTGAGTCAAACCCACCTGCTCGGCGGAAGTTTTCCCATCGACGCTCGCCGCTCTCGTGAAGCCGTTGCTGCTCTCGCCGGGCCGCTCGGCCTGACGCTCGAAGAGACGGCGGCGGGCGTCATCCGGCTGATCGACGATCAGATGGCGAAGGCACTTCGGATCGTGACGATCGAGCGCGGCCTCGACCCGCGCGCCT
>JASHTE010000234.1 GCA_030040695.1 Vulcanimicrobiota bacterium
GCGGCGCCCAGGTGTGAAACTCGACGGCGTATTCGCGCTGCGCGAGCCATTCGATGCGCGCGCTGGAGAGCGGAATCTCGGTGACGCGAAAACGCGGCGGCGCATGAAAACCGCGCGGATAGTCTGCAAGGACGATCGGCGACCCCCGGAAGCCGGCATCGAGAAGCTCCGCGCAGCGTGCGTAATGAGCGACGACACGCGGAACGACCGCCGGATGGTTGAACCCTGGCGGCATCTTAGCTTGAGTATCGGCCGAGCAAGCGCCGGAGTTTAGTCAGGGCGCAAGGATGCTGTAGCCGACGACGTCCACCGCCCGCCCGCGCAGCGAGGCCCCGTGCTTCAGCACGCCGTCCTCGCGGAATCCGAGGCGGCGGAGCAGTGCCCGCGAGCGTTCGTTCTCGGGAAGGCAGAAGGCACGAACGCGCTGGAGCTTCGCCTGCGCGAAGGCCGCGTCGACGAGCGCGCGGACGGCCTCGGTTGCGTAGCCGTTGCCGCGATGCTCCTGGAGGAGGCTGTAGCCGATCTCGCCGCTCTCAGGCGTTTGCTCGCCGATACGCAGCGAAACCCAACCGATTACCCTGCCGTCGTCGTTACGCTCGATGAGCCACTCGTAGCGCCCCGCCTGTGGGCGCAGGCGCCGGTGGTGCACGGAGATGAGCCCGACGAACTGCGCGCGTTCCATCGTCGGCAGGTCCTGATAGGTGCGCAGCTCCGGCGTCTGCATGAGCTTCCACAGCGTCTCCGCGTTCGCGGTGTCGACGGGGTCAAGGTGCAGGCGCTCGGTGCGAATGGCCTTGTCGTCGCGAGTCATCGGTGGGATGGAAGTGCGCCATGACTCTCTTTGCCGCCTACCACTCCGCGCTGCCGGCTCGGGTCGATTTCTCGGCCACGGTAGCCGGCTCGCCGCGCTTCTTCTATGGTCGCGCCAGCCGTGCCGAGCACGAGTCGTTCGTCGTGCGCAGTGCCGTGGGGCCGATCGAGGTGGTCGACAACGTCAGCATCGCGCCGCCGCTCGCGGTGCGTAGCGGCGATCACGTCGAGGTCTCGGGCGAGATGGTGCACGATCCTGGACATATACCCGTGGTGCACTGGACGCATCACGACCCCCGCGGCCAGCATGCAGGCGGCTTCATTCGCTGGAACGGCAGGCTCTACGCGTAGAGCTCGGTCAGTTCCGCAGCGCGAGCAGCTCGGGGATGGTCATGAACGTGTAGCCGCGGCGCTTCAGGGTTTCGACGATGATGCTCGTCGCATCGACGTCGCTGCTGCGATTGCAGAGCGCGGGCTCCTCGCGCGCGCAGAGCATGCCCTCGTTGCCGTCGTGGAGCACAATGATCGAGCCGTTGCGCACGTAGCGCAGGATGCGCTGCGCGATGACGCGCGGCGGTGGATTCTCCCAGTCTTGCGCGAGCGGGACCGACCACATGACCGGCGTGAAGCCGAGCCTGCGCGCCTGCGCGAGCACGAGCCAGTCGCGCGCGCCGAACGGCGGGCGAAAGAGCGCGGTGCTCGTGCCTGCGGCTCGTTCGATCGCTGCGTTCGTGCGCTCGAGGGAGCGCGTAATCTGCGCCGCGTTCATGACGAGAAGGTGCGCATGATCCCAGGTGTGGTTGCCGAGCGCGTCGCCGTCGTCGGCTTCGCGGCGCGCAGTTGCCGGATACGCTTGCACCGCCCGACCGACGAGGAAGAACGTCGCGCGCACGTGTTCTTTCTCGAGAACGCTCAAGATCGCATCAGTGTACGGCGGATTGGGACCGTCGTCAAAGGTGAGTGCAACGACGTGGCGATTCGCCGGACCGCTGACGAGCGTCGGGCCGAAGAGCTGACTCGCAGGACTCTCTGCGTACTCGTACGCGTTGAAGGCGAGCGACGCGATCACCGAGAGGATCGCGACGCTCACTGCGGTCTTTTTAAATCTCATGCGGTCCCTCGACTACGCGCCTTCGGCGCTTCGCTCGGATGACAAGACTGGAAGGCCGCGTGAAGCGCGGCCAACCTTCCTTGCTGCGCTCGGGATGACAAGAACTTCATTCGCCCGGCTCGGGATGACAAGACTGGAAGGCCGCGTGAAGCGCGGCCAACCTTCCTTGCTGCGCTCGCTCCTACACATGTGTTGCGAGGGCTTGGGCGCGGGCCTTCTCGACTGCGGAGCGGAACTCGGGAGGGCCGAAGGTGCGAAAATCTTCGAGGATGTGCAGGTAGCGCGCATCTTTGATGCCGGTCCCTTGCAGCTGCAGAATGTTCGGGAGCGGGCCTGTCGGCGAGAGATGAATGTGAAACTCGCGCCCGGCTGACGTCGCCCAAAACTTCGGATCCGTGAAGGTGGCCGAGTGCGAACCTCCGTGGTAGGCTTCGGTCTGCTGCACCGAGACCGTGTAGCTGACCGACGTGTCACCGCGCGGTGGGCGGCTCGGAATATCCCACACGCCGTCGCTCGTGAGCTCTCCGAAGAAGAAACTGACGTCGTAGGTGAGATGCGGCGGCGCCTTGAGCGTGAGGCGCACGCGCTTCAGCGGGCCGGCGTAGCGGAGGAGCGAGTATTGATAACTCGAGACGCCGTTGTCGTCGCGCATCCGGTACTCTTCTTCGTAGAGCGGCGGCTTGTCGTAGCGGATCGTGAGCTGCGCGGCGATGTCGCTCGGTGCGTTCTCGATATTCGAAACTTTCGACATGTTTCCAAGCGAGATCGGAGGGACGAAGCGCAGGCTCACGATGATCGCAACGACGACGAAGATCGCGATGACGAGGCCGATCGGGAAGCGTGAGCTCATTGTGCGTCGAGCACGCGGTTCACGAGCTTGTCGGCCAGCTTGTTCTGCGCGCGCGGCACGTGTTTGATGTCGAAGCGCTCGAGCTGCTGCAGCAGCGCGACGACGCGGCGGTGCAGCGGCCGGAGCGCCGCGTGCTTGACGCGGTACTCTCCGAGCACCTGCTTCACGACGAGCTCGGAGTCCATGCGAATCGAGAGATCGCGAATGCCGCGCTCGAGCGCGGCTTCAAGCCCGATGCATAGCGCGTTCCACTCGGCGACGTTATTCGTCGCCGTGCCCAAGTAGCGCCCGACCTCTGCCATCACGGCGCCCTCCGGGGAGAGGAGCACCGCCCCGCTCGCCGCGGGGCCCGGGTTGCCGCGCGCAGCGCCGTCGGTAAAGAGCGTCGCCTTCACCAGAGCATCTTCACGCCCGCCTGGTAGCGGACCTCGAAGAGGGGTAGGAGGCGGCCGAAGCGGGTAAGAGTGCCGCATGAACCAAGCAAAATTCCGGCGGCTTGCCGTCTCCCTCGCGGCTGCGGCCGCGTTTCTCATGCCGCAAGTCGCGCTGGCGGCAAACGTCTTCTACGGTGAGCTGATCCACACGTCGACGACGAACGTCAAAGTACGCGATCCCCGCACCGGACAAATTCTCAGCTTCGAGCTCCTTCCTCATTTCGATCAGATCTTCTCCGATGACGGTAAGACCACGTACCAAATGAGATTTCTCCACAACGGACGCTACGTTGCAGTGATCTACGATCAGAAAGCGCTCGGCATCCGCCACGCCGACAAGATCTTCATCATGAACAACGCGAACGAGCGGCTTCGCAGAGTCGGCGGCTCCTGGTTCTAACCTACAGGACGCCGCGAACGCGGAGAAACTCGAGAACCAACGCGAGCGCTTCACGTGAGGCGCTCTCGTTGTATGACGGACGCGCATCGCAGTTGAAGCCGTGGTCCGCCTTCGCGAACACCACTTGTGTGTGATCGGCACCGGCAGCGGTGAGCGCGTCGGCGACGGCGCGATACTGCTCCGGCGGGATATGCTGATCGAGCCCTCCCCAAAACATGAGAATCGGCGCGTGCTGTCTGCTCGCTCGATCGAGCAGATCGGGTACGATGCCGCCGCCGTAGTACGAGATCGCGGCCGCGAGCGGCAGCTCGCTGTTTGCGAGATAGGCGCACCGCCCGCCCATGCAGTAGCCGACCGCCGCGATGCGCTGCGGCGCGATTTTCGCCTCCTTGCCCAGCCATTCGTAGCCAGCGCGCATGTCTGCGATCAGCCCCTCGGTTGTCAACCCGGCGAAATGTTGACGGACTGACTCGAAGTCGCCGTACGAACCCTCCCAGCCCGGCGGCGCGGTGCGATGAAAGAGCTCCGGTGCGATCGTGGTGAAGCCGATTTTCGCGTACCGTTCGGCGACGTTACGGATGTGTTGGTTGACGCCGAAAGCTTCTTGCAAAACGAGCAAGCCCGGAGCCTCGACCGCTCCCGAGCGCACGACGACTGCTTCCATGACCGTGCCGTCGGAGACGTTGAGTTTTACGCGTTCCATAGGGGCACGCTATCACAGCAAGTTCTATGCGGGCAAGCGTACAACCAAGCCATGACCACGAAAGTCCTTCTCCTTCTTCTTACACTCGGCTTTCTGCCGGTCGCAGCGACCGCCCAAAGCATGCCTGCGCCTACACCGGCGCAGAGCGCGGCTCCGGCCGCGCCGGCGATGAACCCCGGCGGGCCGATGCGCCTGACGCCGGCGCAGCGCCAACAGTTCATGGCTACATTTCGCCGTTTCAGCGAGCAAGCCCGAAGCATCCGCCGTGCCACGCGGTTACGGATGCTCGCCGCGCTGAGCGCAGCGCATCGTGCGTTGCTTGCGCGATTGGCCGGCAACCTCGCGATCGCATCGAATCCAAACCCGCGCGCGGTCGCGAGCGAACTCGACGCAGCACTCTATCCTTCGGAAAGAGCGGCGATTCTGGCCGCGTCGCGCGCCGAGATGGCACAAGTGCGCGCGCTCGGTGCACAGATACGGGCACAGATGCAGAGCGTGATGCCGCGTCCTCCGAACGGCCACGGCAACCGGACGTGGATCCGGCACGGTATGCGCCACCGCCACACGCCGACCGCGGGAGAGATTCTCCTGCGCACGGTCGTGTTGCAGGGTCGCGGCCAGCAGATGCTCTTCATGATGCGTCCGGGTGGTCCGCCGCCTCCGCAGCAGCCGTAAGTGAGCTAAGGCTCTGCCGCGGGGGCGTTCTGCGGGGCGCCGAGTCCTGACGGTAAGTTCGAGCACGTGCGCTCGTACGGGATCGCTTCACCGACGAAGAAGCGCCACTCGTCCATGCTGAGATTCCGCCAGACGAGTTGGCAATCGATGGCTGCGAGGGCGGCGGCTTGGTCCCAGACGTGAACGGTCCCGTCGGCGTTTCCCGAGGCGAGCACACTGCCGTCGGCGTTGAACGCGACCGCGAGAACTCTGCCTTGATCGCGCGCGAGAACGAGCGGAAGCGCTTGCGGCTGACTCAAGTCCCAAATCCGAATGGTGCCGTCTGAGCTTCCGGAGGCGAGCCTTTCGCCATCCGGGCTGAATGCGATCGACAGCACGTTGTCGGAATGCCCGGCGAGGACGACGGGCGGCGGGCTCGGATGCGTAAGGCTCCACAGACGAATGCTGTTGTCGCCGCTGCCTGAGGCAAGCGTCTTTCCATCAGGGCTAAAAGCAACGGAGCAGACGTAGTCCTGATGACCGCGCAAAATCTGCGGCGGATCGTCGGGACGGCGTAGATCCCAAATACGCACCTCTTCGTCGGCGCTGCCGGCCGCGAGATACCGTCCGTCCGGGCTGAACGCGACGGAATACACATCGCGTTGATGCACCGCGATGACGATCGGCAAAAAGCATGCGCGCTCGGCTGACGTATAGATTTGCCCGCCGCTTCCGACGCTAAGCACGAGCGGAGGTGCGTCGGCGTGCTCGAGGTTCCAGACTCGAACGGTACCGTCGGCGCTTCCCGACGCAAGGAGATTCCCGGCGCGGTTGAAGGCGACGGACCAAACTCCGCCGGTATGTCCGGCGAGAACACGTTGCACGCGGCCGTTTGTGTCGACGAGACGTATCACATCGTCGGCAGCGCCGACCGCGAGGATCTTTCCACTGGGGCTGAACGCGAGCGATTGCACGGCGGTCTTCGTGAGCGGCACGAGCGAGGCTCTCGCTCCCGGCGCCATGCTCCACGTGTCGAGGTCGCCGCCATCGCCGAAGGCCAGCTCCGTCCGGTCCGGGGAGAACGCAACGGTTTCGACAGATCGGCTACCCATGCGTAGCGACACATCGGGCGCGCGCGTCGCGCGCAGCTCCCAGATCCGAATCTGCGTGTCTTCGCTCCCCGCGGCGACACGCCGGCCGTCGGGACTGAACGCGACCGATCGCACTGCGCCCTGCGCGGAGCCGCCGCTCAAGATCAACGGTGCGGCGTGAGGATTCGAAAGGCTCCATATACGCACGGTTCCGTCTCCCGCACCGGAGAGCAAGGCTCGGCTGTCGGCGCTAAAGACGACCGAACGAACTTCACCCGTGTCTCCGCGCAGCACGAGCGGTTGCGCTAACGCGCGTAGATCCCAAACGCGTATCGTTCTATCTGCAGCGCCGGAGGCGAGATAGCGCCCGTCACGACTGAAGGTGACGGACCAAACGCTCCCGCTGTTCCCGTGGAGAACCGTCGGCTGCGCCGCGGTGCGCAGATTCCAGATCCGCACGCTGCCGTCGGAGCTTCCGGCTGCAATCTCCTCTCCGTTCGGCGAAAATGCGGTCGAGAGCGCCTGCGCGTGGGGCACACGAAAGATCGTCGCAATGCCCGGACGACTGAGATCCCAAACTCTTACCGTTCCATCCTCGCCGGCCGAGACAAGCTTCGTGCTGTCGGGACTGTACGCGACGGATTGAACCGTGCCGCGGTGACCGAGGAGTCGTAGCGGCGGCGACTGCGGATTCGACAGGCTCCAAACGCGCACCGT
>JASHTE010000235.1 GCA_030040695.1 Vulcanimicrobiota bacterium
TCGAGCGACGCGAAGTACAGTACTCCATGCTCGCGATTCTCGTCTTTCCCGCGATCATTCTCTTTGCGACCGCCATTGCGGTCGTCACGCCGCAGGGGCTCGCAACGCTCGGCAACGCCGGCCCCCATGGTTTCACCGAAATCCTCTACGCCTTCTCGTCGACCGCGGCAAACAACGGCTCCGCCTTTGCAGGCCTCGGCCCAAACGTCTTCTACGATTTCATGACCGGCGCGGCGATGATCGGCGGCCGTTTCCTGACGATGGTGCCGACGCTAGCGCTGGCAGGGTCACTCGCCGCTCGTCCGCTGAACGACCGAACGCATATGGGTACATTCAGAAGCGACAACGTGATGTTCGTCGCTCTACTGATCGGCGTGATACTGCTCGTGAGCGCCGTCACGTTTCTCCCCGCCGATCTCCTTGGGCCGGTGGCCGAGCATTTCTCGCTCGTGCACGGTAAGACGTTCTAGTGAGTGTGCGTGAAGTTCCCGACGGCGACGCCGAGCTCGCGAATCGCACCGAGCGCAGCGCGCATGCCACGGGGCTCGCGCGGCCTTCCAACTGCCGCAAAGTACCACTCCGGATCGATGTTCAGCGTCCGCGTCTGGACCATCGTGACGGGGACCTCGCGTAGGAAGGAGCGCATCGCCGCGAGCTCTTCTGCGTCGTCTGTAACTCCCGGGTGCGTCAGGAGATTGAGCGAGACGCGAAGCCCCCTCTCTACGGCGATACGCACGGACTTCAGGACGTCACCCAAGCCGTAGCCGATGGGACGATAGTACGCTCGGTACACCGGTTCACGAAACGAGTTGAGGCTGATGCGGACGGCGTCGAGCCCAGCATCGATACAGCGCAGCAGCGCCCGCGGAAGGCTGCCGTTCGTATTCAGATTGATCGTGCCGTTCGCACGAATCGAACGAACGCGCTCGATCGCGCGCGCGATCACCGTCGAGCGGAGCAGCGGTTCACCCTCGCAGCCCTGGCCGAACGAGACGATCCCGTCTTCGGCGCGCTCGAGGTGTCGAACGGCGATGCGCGTGAGTTCCTGCGCTGTGATCTCATACGTAATGCGCTCCTGCGGTGACGGCACGCGCGTCTCCGGCTCTTGCTCGGAGATGCAGCCGATGCAGCGCGCGTTACATCGCGGCGAGACGGGAAGCGCCGCCTCTCCACGTTCGAGGAAGACGTTTTGCGCCGTGAAGCAGCCGTATTCGCTCGAGCAGCGTGCCACTTGTGCGAGGACGCGATTCTCCGGATCCTGGGCGAGGCGCTGCTCGATGAGCTTCTCGAGTGCGCCTTCGTTGAAGCGTCGCGGGGCCCAATCCTCGCTCTCGTCGGTGCGCATCGCTGCAACGTGCAAACGATCGCCGATCGCACAGGCGAATGCGTAGCCGAAGAGCGGCAATCGTGGAGCTTGCGGCTCGGATTCGTATGCAGGAACGAGCAGCCTCGTGTAGCCTGCAGGTAGCGCAACTGCAACCGTATGTCGCCGTAGCGCCACACCCGAGCGCGTCACCGGGCGGCGATTTGGAAGGATCATCGGTACGCTACCCTCCGGCGCAGGAAGCAGCTCGTCGGCGCGGGCCTCGCGCAGAATGCCGCCGTCGGCGAGCGGCATCACCTGATCGTCAAAGTATATTCGCCCGCGCCGGTCGCAATAGGCAAGCGCAGCGCTCATACGACGATGTTGGTATCGAAGACGCGCTCCGCGGGGCCGGTCAGATACGCCCCATCGTCGCCGTCCCATTCGACGCGCAGCGTACCGCCCGGAACACGAACCTCGACCGGCGATCGAACGAGTGATTTTCGCATCGCGACGACGGCGCAGGCAACCGAGCCGGTGCCGCACGCTTGCGTCAAGCCGACGCCGCGCTCCCAATGGGAGACGTGCAAGACGCGATCGCCCTCTACCGTCGCGACGTGCACGTTGACACCCTCAGGAAACGCCGGCGACGATTGGAGCGCGCGCGCAGTGGCTACCAGAGCAACTTCGTCGGATGAGCGTCGCATCAGGACGACGTGCGGATTGCCTACCACGACGAGATGTGCGTCTTCCAGCTCGAGATCGAGCGGAACGAAGACCGGCGCGCTCACGGCGACCCGTACGAGGTACTCGGGCTCACGCTGGACGATACGCGTCTCGATGAGGCCGGCTTCAGTCTCGATGCGCTGTGCCGCTCCCGCACCCGTCTCGTCGAGATAGCGCGCGACGCACCTCATTCCGTTCCCGCACATCTCCGCCTCGCTCCCGTCGGCGTTGAAGATGCGCATCGCCGCGTCTGCAAGCGCCGATGATTCGACGAGCAGCAGGCCGTCGGCGCCGATACCGCCGCGGCGGTCGCAGAGTGTGCGTGCGAGCGTCGCCATATCTTCGATGGCACCGTCTCGACGCCGGTCGAGAAGAATGAAGTCGTTGCGC
The DNA here is from genome assembly GCA_030040695.1 of Vulcanimicrobiota bacterium. Taxonomy (GTDB): domain Bacteria; phylum Vulcanimicrobiota; class Vulcanimicrobiia; order Vulcanimicrobiales; family Vulcanimicrobiaceae; genus Tyrphobacter. Next base: position 2,420 of record JASHTE010000235.1, read on the forward strand.
GCCCCGTGCATCTTCACGAGATGCAGCCGTTCCATGCCGGGAAGGTTACGTCCAGCCGAGGCTTTCCCTGGCAAATGAAGCGAGCGCTTCGGGGTGCACGGGCCGCGCGTTCCGTTCGCTGCGAAACCACGTGCGCTGTCGTCGCGCATATCGCCGCGTGGCGCGAACGAGCGCAGCGCGCAGCTCGCTCTGCGTGCACCAGCCGCGCGTAAACGCAATCGCCGCCGGGTACCCCACGGCGCTTGCGGCTGCGGCCTCAGCTCCGATGCGCTCCGCCTCGTCGACGAATCCTGCCGCGAGCATCGAGTCCACCCGCCGCTCGATGCGGCCGTCGAGCTCCTCGAGTGGGACGTCGAGCCAGGCATACGCAAAGGGAACGCGGGCCGTTTTCAGCGATGGCAGCCCGGTGGAACGTCGCGGCGGTCGCTCGCGCGCGAGCGCGATTTCGAGTGCGCGCAGGACGCGATAGACGTCGTGCGGATGGAGCGCGGCCGCGCGCGAAGGATCGAGCACGTTCAGCCATTCGTAGAGCACGACCGGCGGGTGCCTTCGTGCTTCCGAGGCGAGCCGATCTCGAAGCTGCGGATCGTATTGCGGAGCGAGCTCGACTGCGCCCGTCAAGGCACGAAGATAGAAGCCCGTTCCGCCGACAACGATCGCACGCTTTCCGCGCGCGCGAATCGCGTCGATCGCCTGCATTGCGTCGAGCGCGTACTGCGCGGCCGAGTAGCGCTCGTGCGGATCGAGAAAGGCGACGAGGT